>LNEA01000464.1 GCA_001464855.1 Rhizobiales bacterium Ga0077530 | reverse complement strand
GCTGCGGAACGCGGCGTGATCGACGGTGTCGAGTGGATCAATCCGGCGAACGATATCAAGGTCGGTCTGCAGGACGTTTTCAAGTTCTACTCGATCCAGGGCCTCCATCAGGCGATCGATATCGCCGACGTGCTCATCAACGGCAAGAAGTGGCGCGAGCTGTCGCCGGATCTCCAGGCAATCGTCCAGGTCGCGATGACGACGTCTCTCTACGAGGCGCAGATATACTTCATCCATGAGAACGCAAAGGCGCTGCAAGAATTGCAGGCGAAGGGCGTGACCATGTTCGATGCGCCAGCGGATTATGCGCCGGCCTGGATCGCGGCCTCGAAGAAGGTGCTCAGGGCACTCGAGGAGAAGGACGCCTTCTTCAAGAAGGTGCTCGATTCGCAGCGCGCTTTCGCGAAGGTCGTGGTGCCGTACACGCGTGAGACGTCAAAGCTGTCGACGCTGATCTCCGGCGCGGCCGAGAAGTAGTCGCACCTGCCTCTAAGTTGCGCCGGAGGCCGCCAAGGGCTGCCTCCGGTGCTCCGCCCCGCAACTTGCCTGTCGCGTGCGCCGTCGGGTCGTGAGCCCGATTGCGGCACAGGAGTCCATGCCATGAACGCCACCGATCGCATCACCCACGTCATCGACCAGATCAGCATCTGGACCGGCAAGACCGTTGCGTGGTTGATTTTCCCGATGTTCGCGGTCCTCGTGTTCGAGGTGTTGATCCGCAAATTCTACCAGCCGACGATTTGGGCCAACGACGTCGCGACCATGGCGTATGGCACGCACTTCTCGCTCGCCGCCGCCTACGCGCTGAGCCTGCAGAAACACATCCGCACGGACTTCCTTACGCAGCACCTCTCTCTACGCGCCCAGCTATGGCTGGATATCGTCCAGTACATCGTCTTCTTCCTGCCGGGCATGGTGATGTTCCTGTGGCTGAGCTGGGAGTTCGCGGAGGAATCCTGGTTCTTTCGCGAAGAGCTCATCACGTCGTGGCGGCCGCCGGCGTACTTGTACAAGACCGTCATCCCGATCACCGCCGCGCTTTTGCTGCTGCAGGGTTTTGCTGAGGTCCTGAAGTGCTTCCGGGCGCTGCAGACAGGTGTCGACTACCGCAAGGTCGAACCGACCGAGGTCACATGACGAGCCTGGATCCAGAGCTTCAACGCATCAACACTCCTGAGGTCGATCCATGAGCCTCGAAGTCCTTGGCCTCGTCCTGATCGCGGTGCTTTTCCTGGTGATTCTCGCCGGGTTCCCGATCTCGTTCACGCTGTTCTTCTTAGCCATGAGCTTCGGCTATTACGGGCTCGGCGATCGCGTCTTCTATCTCATGACCTACCAGTACTTCTCCAGCATGATGGAGACGGTGCTCGCGGCGGTGGCGCTTTTCACCTTCATGGGATACGTGCTCGAAAGTTCGGGGCTGATGGGGCGATTGTTCCACGCCATCCAGCTCGCATTCGGGCGACGACACGGCTCGCTGTATATCGCGACCATTTTCACCGCCACGCTGTTTGCTGCGGCGACCGGTATCGTCGGCGCATCCGTCGCCATCATCGGCCTCATGGCCGGCCCGATCATGCAGAGGCGCGGCTACGACACGGCGCTGTCGGCCGGAACAATTACAGCGGGCGGTACGCTCGGCATTCTCATCCCGCCGAGCGTCATGCTCGTCGTCATGGGGCCGTCGTTCCAGGTCTCCATTGCGCGGCTCTACGCAGCGGCGATCATTCCCGGGTTGCTGCTCTCGTTCCTCTACCTGGCCTACACGCTGAGCCGCGTTTGGCTCCGTCCTTCCCTCGGCCCCCCGTTGCCCGCAGAGGAATTGAACGTCAGGCCGGGTTTTATTATACGCGAACTCATCGTCGGCTTCCTGCCGCCGACTTTCCTGATCTTCCTGACGCTGGGCGCCATCATTACCGGCTGGGCAACACCCACCGAGGGCGCCGCGCTCGGGTGTGCTGGTGCACTTCTGATCTCGTTGTTCAGCGGTAAACTCACGTTCTCCGCGCTCAAGGACGCGACGTATCGAACCGCCCAGACGACGTCGATGGTGATGATCCTGCTGGCGGCGTCGACGTTCCTCGGCTCGGTGTTCTCGGCGTTTGGCACGCCGAAGTTCCTCGCCGACACGATCCTGGTGTGGAACATCCCGCCGGGACTGCTGATTGTCAGCATTCTCGCGATCTGCTTCCTGCTCGGATGGCCCCTCGAGTGGGTGCCGATCGTCGTCATCATTGTGCCGATATTCCTGCCGCTCTTGCAGGCGCTGCAGGTCGACATGATCTGGTTCAGCATCCTGGTCGCCGTGACGCTGCAGACCTGCTGGTTATCGCCGCCGGTCGCTCTATCGGCGTACTATTTGAAGGCCGTCGTGCCTTCGTGGGACCTTTGGCTGATCTATCGTGGTATGATGCCGTTCATGATGCTGCAGTGGCTATGCGTCCTGCTGATCTACTTCTTTCCGGAGATCGCGCTGTACCTGCCCAATCTCTGGTACAAGTAGAGGCGATTCCGGCCCGGCCCCTGGTAGCTCTGGGCCGGTCGTATAGCCGCCGGAGGTTTGAATGGAAGGAAGCGGACTGCTGTTGACGCTTCTCGGCGGTGTGGCATTGCTCCTGTGGAGCGTGCGCATGGTCCGAACGGGAATGACGCGCGCCTTCGGTGCCTCCATGCGCATGGCGATCGCCAGCGCGTGCTCGAACCGGTTCAAGGCGTTCGGCAGCGGCATCGCGGTCACCGGCTTGCTGCAGAGCGCGACAGCAACGGCGCTCCTCCTAGCCTCCTTTGCGAGCCGCAAGCTGGTCACATTGCCCTTGGCGCTACCGCGCTCGTCGCGCAGGTCTACGCGATCGACATCAAATGGATCTGGGCAGCGCTGCTGTTTGTCGGCGTTGTACTGTTCAATGCCTCCGAGAACGACCAGGTGCGCGGGACCGGGCGTGTTCTGATCGGATTCGGCCTGATGTTGCTTGGCCTCACCGTCATTGGCCAGGTCGCGGCGCAGTTGCGTGACAGTTCCATCCTTCAACTGGTCCTATCCTCACTCGGCCATGAGAAAGTGCCGATCCTGGCGGTTCTGGCCGCAGCCATCATGACGTGGCTCGCGCATTCGAGCCTCGCCATGGTCCTATTCGTCACATCGCTTGCGGGCAGCGGCGTGATCGACGGCCGGCTCGCCGTCGCCCTGGTGCTCGGCGCGAACCTCGGCGGCGCCATCGTGCCGTTCGTGACGCTGTCGGGATCGGCTGCTGCGGCGCGCCGCGTCGTGCTCGGCAACCTGCTGATCCGAGCAACCGGCGTCGTCGTCGCCGTTCCGTTTGT
>LNEA01000463.1 GCA_001464855.1 Rhizobiales bacterium Ga0077530 | reverse complement strand
CTTCAGGCGATGGTTGTCGACCGTCCCGCCGACGAAGTCTTCGATGCCGTAGGGGAGGCCGCGCGCCGCTTACATTGGCGGGTCGTCGCTGAGGAGCCGCCCGAGCGCGGTCGCACATCCGGGCACATCGAAGCGGAAGACCGCACGCTCATCCTCGGGTTCGTCGACGATGTCGTTGTCCGGGTCGAGCCCGACGCTGGCAAGACGCGCATCGATGTGCGCTCGCTCTCGCGCTACGGGCGATACGATTTCGGCCGCAACGCCCAGCGCGTGCGCGATTTCTACACCGAACTGCACGCGCGGCTGGAAGCGTCTGTGCCCAACGCCGGCACGCCCCGAGGCAACGCTAAGGCACGGGGCGCCAAGCTTCCGGTCAAATCGCGGAGAGGTGCTCCGGGTCAAAAAGCGGACCCTCGCAGCGGACAAGGCCCCGCTCGACCAGATGCTCGACGTGCGCCGCCACCGAGAGCGACGCAGCCTTCACGAGCCGGGGATCGAGCCCGCGATAGATGACCGCGACGATCTCCGGGATCGTCGTCTTGCCGTTGCGAATGCACTCGACGATGGACTGCTCGCGCATTCGCCGATGGAGGACATAGGCTTTTACGAGCCGCTGCGGCTGGTAGACGCGTCCGCCGTGCCCAGGGAAATAGATCTCATCGTCACGATCCAGCAAGCGCTCGAGCGCCCCGAGATAGGCGCTCATACTGCCCTCGGGCGGCGCCACGACGCTGGTGTTCCAGCCCATCACATGATCACCGGAAAAGAACAGCTTCGTCCCTTCGAGCGCGAAGCACAGATGATCCGGGGCATGTCCCGGCGTGTGCAAGGCCTGGAACGAAAATCCGTCACCCGCCAGCCGGTCGCCGTCGCGCAGGACGAGGTCGGGCTTGAAGTCGCTCTCGACATACTCACCGCCAGCCGGACTGTTGCGCGTTTTTCCCGGCTGCGCCACCGCGCGACCGAATCCCGCGGTTTTCGCACCTGTCCGCTCCAGCAACGCCGGTAGGCCGTCGACGTGATCGTGATGTGTGTGCGTGATGACAACGTGCGTCAGCGCGCGGTCACCGATCGTGCGCAGGATCGCCGCGAGCATGATCTCGCGACCCTGCCCGACGATGTAGGTGTTGGTGCCCTTGTAGGTGAACGGGCTCGGATTGTTGGCGACGAGGCGCACGATCCCCGGCGCAAGCTCTTTCGCCTCGCCGTACACGAACTCGATCTCTTTACGGAAGGGCGGATCTTCGGCCATGTCGGGGTCCTTTGGCGGCGGGCAACCGCGCTGTCATAGCCGACCGCGCCGGGGCTTGCCACCTAGTAAAGGTCGAGCCGGGAGAGCAGGGCCCTACCAAGATCGAGACGCTTGGGCGCCACCGTGGCTTCCGCCATATCGATATTGAGCGCGAACGTCGTGATGCGATCGCCGTGCTCGATCCAGCCGATCCACCAGCCGATCTTGCCCGACCAGCCCGTCTTCGCGAACAGCACCCGGCCGTCCTTCTCCTCGATCCGGATGATATCTCGGACGATGCGGTGCGACCGCGCCGAGGCAGGCAGTCGGCCGCGTGCCAAAGCGCTAAGGAAGCGGACCTGCTCGACCGTGCTGATCGC
>LNEA01000462.1 GCA_001464855.1 Rhizobiales bacterium Ga0077530 | reverse complement strand
CTCGTCGCAAAGCTGCAACATCCCCATTGAATAACACACACAACTGCAATATCGACGCCGCACGCGAGACGACGCGTGCGCGCAGCAGATAGCCTGCGAGCAACTTTCCCGACATCCCGACGCTTAGCGAGATACCGAGGAGACGCCCCGTGGATACCGTTCTGATCATTGGCGCCGGCGCTGCCGGCTCCGTCGTCGCCCAGAAATGCGCGATGAACCGCGACGTGTTCAAGACGATCCACCTGGCGTCACGCCGCATCGAGAGCTGCAAGGCGATTGCGGCCAAGTGCACGACGCCGATCGAGGTTCATCAGGTCGACGCCGATGACGTCAAGCAGACCGTCAAGCTGATCAAGAAGGTCAAGCCGGACCTGATCATCAACATGGCCCTGCCGTACCAGGATCTGCCGATCATGGATGCGTGCCTGGAGACGGGCGTCCACTACATGGATACCGCCAACTACGAGCCGCGCGAGGAAGCCAAGTTCACCTACAAGTGGCAGTGGCCCTATCACGACAAATACAAGAAGGCCGGCATCATGGCCGTGCTCGGCTGCGGCTTCGATCCGGGACAGTCGAACATCTACTGCGCCTACGCGCAGGAGTTCCTGTTCGACGAGATCAACCAGATCGACATCGTCGACTGCAACGACGGCAGCCACGGCAAGGCGTTCGCGACCAACTTCAATCCTGAAATCAACCTGCGCGAAGTCACGCAGCGGGGCAAATACTGGAAGAAGGGCAAGTGGATCGAGATCGACGCGCTGTCGATCTCGACGATGATCGACTACCCGAAAGTCGGCGAGCGCAAGAGCTACCTCATCTACCACGAGGAGGAAGAGAGCCTCGTCAAGAACATCAAGGGGCTCGAGCAGATTCGCTTCTGGATGACGTTCTCGGACAACTACATCAAGCACCTCGAGGTGCTCCAGAACGTCGGCATGACCCGCATCGATCCGGTGATGTACAAGGGCAATCCGGTGATCCCGATGGAGTTCCTGAAGGAACTGCTGCCGCCGCCGTCGTCGCTTGGCGAGAATTATACGGGGAAGACCTCGATCGGCTGCATCTTCGTCGGCAAGAAGAACGGCAAAGACAAGCGCGCAATGATCTACAACGTGTGCGACCACGCCAAGTCATACAAGGAAGTGGGCGCGCAGGCAGTGTCGTACACGACCGGCGTGCCGCCCGTCGTGGGCGCGATGATGATGTTCCAGGGCCACTGGAAGGGCAAAGGCGTGTTCAACGTCGAACAGCTCCCGTCCAAGCCGTTCATGGACGAGATCGGCAAGCAGGGGCTTCCCTGGCACCTCATCGACGTCAAGAAGAGCGACCAGAAGGACCTCTTCAAGGTCAAAACATAAAGCACAGGGCGCCGCTCGTGTGATGATCGAGAAATTCGTGATACCTCGCTGCAGGGTGAGGAGCGAATTTCTCGATCTGAATCACACGAGCAAATTATGCTTTCAGTGTCCCTTGGATTCTGAAGTTCGCTCCGGACACAAGCAGCGAGGTAAGGCGAACTTCAGAATCGGGACACTGCGGCGCCCTTTCGCTGTCAGCTCTCGAAAACTTTGAAAATTCCGGCCGCGGTGACGAGGAGTTTTCCGTCGGCGCTGGCCTCGCCGTCGACGAAAGCGAGCGTTCGGGTCAATCGGCGCATGGCGACGCGGCCGTCGATCCACGCACCCGGCCGCCCGGCTGCCAGAAAGCGGCTGTCGAAGCCGATGGTCGCGGTCGAGCGCTTTGATGCGCTTGCCGCAAATTGCCCCATGATCGTGTCGAGAAAGCCGAGGACGGCGCCGCCGTGCAGGACGTTGTTGGGGTTCCGGTGGCGATCGTCGCTCTGAAATCCGTATTCGTAACCGCCCTCCGCAATTCGGCGAAGATAGTAGGGCCCGTTGTTTGCCGTGAAGCCGTCATTCGGCAACATCAGCTTGAAGCCGGGCGGGATCGGTGGCGGCGAGTCCTGAGACATGCAGGCGGGGCTCCTTGCGTGCGCGCATTTTCAGGCCGCACCTTGTCGCCGATCGCCAGGAGAGTCTACCGCAGTGCGGTATCGATGCCACGTGTGGCATACTGCGAAATGTCCACAGTTCGCCGCGTTCATCGCGACGGGAAATGCGCTTTTCCCTCTGCCTGACAACACCCGCGCCATTGTCGTTGTCATGCTTCGATCCTACCTTTGAGTCGCTGCACAGAGGAGGTCGCGCGGATGCCCATCGCTTCGATATTGACGGCTGCTTTTTATCGATCGGGACTGCGTAGCGCAGTCTTCGCGGGCGCGGGTGCGCTCGCTGCTGTCGCAGGCGTCGCGAGCGTGACCGCAACGCCGGCCGCTGCTCAATCGATCGTTGGATCGTGGAGTGGCAGCGGCATGATCATTTTCCCATCCGGCGAGACGGAGCGTGCCCGTTGTCGAGCGACATTCCGGAATGCCGGCGGCGGTCTCTCGATGCACGGCGTCTGCGCGACCGCTTCAGTGCGCGTCAGCCAATCGGCCTCGCTCTCGCGTTTGACGTCGACGAGCTACTCCGGCGAGTTCTTCAACACCGAATTCAATATCTCCGGCTCCATCCGCGTTCGGTTGCAGGGCAACAAGCTTAACGCATCGTTGAATGGCGGGGGCGCCACGGCACAGTTCGTTCTCGGCCGGTAGAATTTTTTCGGCCCTGGCGAGACGCCGATACAGCGGCCTTATCCACAGGTGGCGCCACTGGGACACACAATGGCGCCAATTGCAGGAGACGTTTGATTAACCAGCAGCTGCCATGTTCGACAGCGAACAAGGTTGCTGCTAGGTTGAGGGTTGTGTCGTGTTCAGTCGTGTCGGTGGGTCATATCGTGAGTAGCGTTGCACCAAACACCGGGTCCGGTGAGACCGTTTCTTTTGCGGATCATTTCACCGCATCCGAGCAGTTCGATCATATTTTCAAGGACGGCATGGCGCTCGTCGAGCGTACAGCCGCCTATCTCGACGGGGCCGGCCGCAAGGACGCCAAGGCGCTCTCTGCCGCGATCAACGTCGTTTATGCAACTGAAAGCATGCGCCTGACGACGCGCCTGCTCGATCTGGCCTCTTGGCTGCTCATGCGCCGCGCGCTGCGGGCGGGTGAGATCACTCAGGAAGAGGCCCACGTCAAACGTCGCCGAATTCGTCTCGGCGTCGTCGCGCGCCCCGCGCACGTCAAGAATTTTGGCGAGCTCCCGCGCACCCTGCGATCTCTGATCGAGGAAAGCTTCGCGCTCCAGGATCGCATCCTGCGGATGGACCGCGCGATCGAAGATGCGCGCGCTGGCCGGTCCGGCACGACGGACAATCCCGTCGGCAATCAGATCGCCGCGCTCGAAGCAGCGTTCGCTGGCGGCGCCCAATTAGCGCATTGATCGACCTCGTCGATCGGCGCGCATGATCGGGCGCTTGCCGCGCCCGATTTTTCAGGATCATCTGTCTGCCGGCGGTGTGGATGTCACGCTCGCCGGCATTTTTGTATCCACAGCTGAGCAAGGGCCTGGGCCGTGACCGCGATCCGCTACCTCTCCGCCGCTGATGTAGCGCAGGTTCTCGATCCGACTGCCGCGCTCCACGCGCTCGCCTCCGGCTTCAAGGCGCTGAGCGCGGGTCAAGTCCAAGCACCGCCGCGGCCCAAGATCGACGTGCCCGGAAAGGGTTTCGGTCTTGCAATGCTGGCATGGATGCCAGGGCGGCACATCGCGCTCAAGGCCGTGAATGTGTTCGAAGGCAATCACGACGTCCACCTGCCGAGCCACATGGGTCTGATCAGCCTGTTTGATCTGGAGACCGGCGCGCCGCTGGCCATTATGGATGCGGCGCTCGTTACCGCCGTCCGCACCGCTGGTGCCGCGATGTTGTCGATCGACGCGATGGCTCGTCCGGGGCCAAAGATCGCGACGGTCATCGGCGGCGGTGTCCAGGCCCGCGAGCATGTCCGCCTGCTTGGTGCCATGGCCGAGATCGAGGAGATCCGTGTCATCGCCCGTCGCGCCGATGTCGCGCAATCCATCGCTGCCGAGGCCGCGCGTGCCCGCGTTGTCGGAGACATCGAAGCCGCCGTCCGCTCAGCCGACATCATCTGCTTGACGACGTCCTCCGCCACCGCCGTCGTCGATGCGGACTGGGTCAAGGCGGGCGCGCACGTCACCTCGGTTGGATTTGCGCCGCCCGGCAGCGAAGTTCCGCTGGCGCTGATCGAGCGCGCGCGTGTGTGCGTGGAAACCCGCAACGCCTTCAGCCCGGCGCCCGTTGGTTGCGCGGAACTCGCGGGGCGCGATGCTTCCGCCGCCGTCGAACTCGGTGAAGTGCTCGCCGGGCTCAAGCCAGGCCGCACCGCCGACGACCAGATCACGCTCTACAAATCCATGGGCAA
>LNEA01000461.1 GCA_001464855.1 Rhizobiales bacterium Ga0077530 | reverse complement strand
CGCTATCGCGATGCGCTGGGCGTCGAACTCGGCGGCCGCTGGACCGCGGTCGAGGCGGTGGGGCTCTATGTCCCCGGTGGTACGGCGTCGTATCCGAGCTCGGTGTTGATGAATGCGGTGCCCGCACGCGTCGCGGGCGTGCCGCGCATCGTCATGGTGGTCCCGTCACCGGACGGCGTACTCAATCCGCTGGTGCTGGTCGCGGCGCACCTTGCCGGTGTCGAAGAGATCTATCGCATCGGCGGCGCGCAGGCCGTTGCCGCGCTCGCCTATGGCACCGAGACGATCCCGCCGGTTGCGAAGATCGTCGGGCCGGGCAACGCCTACGTTGCAGCCGCCAAGCGGCAGGTGTTCGGCACCGTCGGCATCGACGCGATCGCCGGCCCGTCCGAAGTGCTGGTGATCGCCGATCTGGACAACGATCCCGAGTGGATCGCAGCGGATCTGCTCGCGCAGGCGGAGCACGATACCGCAGCGCAATCGATCCTGATGACCGACGACGCGGCATTTGCCGATGCCGTGTGCGCCGCTGTGGAACGGCAACTCAAAATCCTTCCGCGGGGCGCGATCGCGACCGAAAGCTGGCGCGACTACGGCGCGACGATCGTGCTTGGCGATCTCAGCGAAGCGCCGCCGCTCGCCGACCGCATCGCCGCCGAGCATCTCCAGATCGCGACGCGGCAGCCGGATCGCCTCGCTGACGCCATCCGCAACGCCGGCGCGATTGGCGATTACGTCGCCGGCTCGAACCACGTCCTGCCGACGGCGCGGAGCGCGCGGTTCTCGTCCGGCCTCGGCGTTCTCGATTTCATGAAACGCACATCGATCCTGCGACTCGACGAGGCCTCGCTCGCCGTCCTCGGCCCGGCGGCGATGCGGCTGGCGAGCGCCGAAGGGCTCGAGGCCCACCGGCGCTCGATCGCGGTCCGACTCGGCCCCAACGCCGGCGGCTCGATTTCCGGCAAGGAGGGAGCGTGAGCGAAACACCCGATCCTCCGCGCGGGCGACTGGTCGCGATTACGCTTGACGAGAGTTCGATCGCGCGCGGCAACACCAATACCGAGCACGAGCGCGAGGTGGCCATTTACGACATTCTCGATGCCAACAGCTTTGTCGTCGAAGGCCGCGATGACGGGCCCTATACGCTGAAGCTCGCGATCGTCGAGGACCGGCTGCATTTCATTGTCGATACCGAGCCGGCCTCTGGCGAGCACACCTTCATGCTCTCGCTGTCGCCGCTCAAGCGCGTGATGAAGGACTACTTCATCGTTTGCGATAGCTACTACAAGGCGATCCGAACAGCGCCGCCGTCGCGCATCCAGGCAATCGACATGGGCCGGCGTGGCCTGCACGATGATGGCAGCCGCCAACTCGCCGAACGCCTCAAAGGCAAGATCGAGGTCGACCATGACACGGCACGGCGGCTGTTCACGCTGATCTGCGCGCTGCACTGGAAAGGCTGACGCGCCATGCCCGGTGACGGCGCCAGCGACCAGGGGCCAAATCCCGAGCCACCAGTAGGCGCGGCCCCCGTGCGCGAGGTGCCGGGCGCCGTTCTGTTCGCCTGTACGATGAACGTGGTGCGATCGCCGATGGCGGCGGCGATCCTGCGCCATCTGGCAGGACGCGGTGTCTATATCGCATCGGCGGGGGTCCGCGCCGGCGAGGAGATCGATCCGTTCGCGACTGTGGTGATGGACGAGATCGGTATCGATCTCTCGCGTCACGCGCCATTGGCGCTTGCAGATCTCAATGACACCTCGTTCGATCTGATCGTTTCGTTGTCGCCGGAGGCGCACCACGCCGCGCTCGAACTGACGCGCACGATGGCTGTCGACGTCGAGTATTGGCCGACGTTCGACGCTTCGCTCATGGTCGGGCAGGGGAGCCGCGAGCAGACGCTCGACGTTTACCGGCGCCTGCGTGACCAGCTCTTCCAGCGCATCAAGCGGCGCTTTGGCTTCGAGGGCGGACCAACGGTGTGAGAACGGCCGTGCTTCCGCTCACGGCAGCGGGTCGATGCCCGGCGTCGAGCCTTCGGGGAGCGGCGCCCGCGAGACGTTCAGCACCATCGCCAGCAGACTGTAGTAGCCGTGGATGCCGATCATATCGATCACGCCGCGCTCTCCGAACTGCTCGACTGCGCGTTTGTACGTTGCGTCGCTGACCGTTCGCGTCCGCGACAGCTCGTCGACGAAATCGTAGATCGTGGCTTCGTCGGCAGCCATCTTCGCCGGGCGACGGCCTTCGGCGATCGCGTCGATGATCTCGGCGCTGAGGCCAGCTTTCTCGGCGATCGGGCGGTGGTGATGCCACTCGAACGCCTGCGTCCACAACCGCGCGGTCATCAGGATTACCATCTCCGAGCGGCGCGGTTCGAGCGCGCTGTCGAAGCGCAGGTAGGCGCCGGTGTGCTGAAGCCGCAGCATGAATTCGGGACTGCGCAGGAGCGGTATGAACGGGCCGACGAGGCGGCCGCGCGGGCCGGAGACAATGGCTGCCACAGCAGTCTTCTGGGCGTCCGTGAGCTGGGCGTCGGGAATAGTCGGCATGCGCGGCGGGCGAGTGGTCATGGGCGGTTTCCTTGAAGTGGATTTTGTTGGCGGCGGCGTTTCGTTACGTCCCACCCTTGGTGTCCCAGCCAACCGTGTCCTTGTCGAGGAACTTGTTGGGTTTCAGGAAAATCGAGAGCACGAGGCAGCCGTTCGGGGAATGCGCGTTGTGGCGATTGCCGGCCGGGCGCCAGACGAAGTTGCCGGCGGATGCGATGCCTTCCTCGTCCTCAAGCGTACCTTCCAGGACCCAGGTCTGCTCGATCGCGACGTGCTCGTGATAGGGAAGCTTCGTGCCTGGTCCGAAGCGGAACAGTGCCGTGACGAGGCCGGTGTCCTTGTCTTCCACCAGCACCTTCATGTCGACGCCCGGGAAGCGTGTCTCCTGCCACGGCAGCTCCGCGACATTGAGAAAGCGTGAGGCGAGTGGGCCGAGCTTGTCCCCATCGGGTAGGAAGGGCGTGGTGGCGACCATGGCGTGGAAACTCCCTGTTCGACGTTCTTTGTATTGTTGAATGAGAGGCCAGAGAGTTTCACCGGCAAGGCCGGCTGTCAAACGGTGCCGCGAAGGCGCGCGCAGTTACTTGATCGGGATTTTATAGGCCTCGAAGAGGCAGCCGGGGCCGCAGTCCAAGCGGACGAATTGGACCTCGCTCTTGGCGCGTCCGCGCGACCCGTCAAATCGAACCCAGGACTGCACCGTGGAGAGCGGCGTTATCGTGTCGCAAACCGCATTCCGACCCGAAAGATGATCCTCGACGCTGCCCAGGCTGGCCGCAAGGCCACCGGCGTTGGAAAAGGACGTACCGTTGTCCGTGACGAGCCTGGAGTCTTTGCCGATGCAAACTTTCGTGTCTTTCTTGGTGAGGTTGGTGATCTGGAACTGGCATTGCAGATCCTGATTGTGTGGTGACGGACCGCAACTTTCCAACTCCACCTGCAGCGTATTGTTGAGCAGTATCTCGACACGCCGAATGTCCGGGGATGCCACTTCTCCGCGGTCCGGCATCTGGCGAACGCCAGTCCCCGCCCGTGACGCCTCCAACGATTTCAGTCGGTCATCGAGGCACTTCAAGGCGGCTGAGAGTTCCCGGTAGCCGTCGGTAGGCTTCAGCTCAGTCTGGCATTCGGATGTTGCGGATCGCTTCGCGGGGGTCTGGGCGTGCGCCGCACCGGCAACGAGACACACGGCAAATACTGCAGCGAAGGAATGCCAAAGCGTGGGTTTCATCGTGACCTCGAGAGACTGCATGCAACAGAAGGCGCGGCTGATGGGCCTCATCGCTTCGACCAGAGACAGTTGATCGGTGGATTGTCCGTGGCGCACGGATTGCTGGACGGCTCTTGCGCGCGAGGGGCCGGCTGCGTCTGCGGCGCGCCCGAGCCCGTGATAAGTACGGGATTCAACGAAAAGTCAGACGTCAGGCGCGAAAGGCGTTCGGGCACCTGCTCGCCACGCGTGCTGTCGTGCACGTCGCGCGTCACGCGTTTCATGACGAGTTCGACGTCATCGCCCGGCGTTTCGATGTGGCGCAGCATCGCCGCCGTGAACGGACTGTGAGCGGCGTCGCCGTCAGAAGCCGTTCTACCCGGCGCCGCAGCAAAGACAACGAGTGTATCTGGATTGCGGATGGCCATTGGCGCGAGGCCAAGGGGCACGGCGGCTGAGCGATCTCTCCCGGCAATGGCGCGTTGGAGTGCATCAGCGAGCGGATTGTCGCGACACGCGTCGAGGAACGTCAGCGTGATCTTGGCGCGCTCCTCGATCGCCTCAACGACTCGCTGCAGCGGTAGTGTTTCCTGCGGCAGGCGCGTTTCGCTGCGCAGTTGCGCGTTGCGAGGAACGAGATAGTTGGTGCCGCGCACCTGCAGCGCGTGCCCCGCAAAGTAAAAGAGCGCGGCCTCCGCACCTTCCGCGGCGCGATAAAATGCTTCGAGCGACGCGGTCAGGGCTTCGAGGTCGGCATCGAGCACCGTCGTCACGTCAAAGCCGACGCGAGTCAGCGCTGCTGCGATCCCGCGCGCGTCGTTGCCCGGATTGGTGAGGCGGGGGCTGTATGTGTAGTCGGATATGCCAACGACGAGCGCCACGCGTTTTGCGTCTGCAGCGGTCGCGAATGCCACAGCGCTCGCGATCATGAGAACGAACGCGCACCAGCGGTATACTCTCAAGCTGCCCCCGCAATGACCGCGACCGACACTATCGTCCGGCGGACGGGATAGTGCCAGCTCGATATCCGGGTCGCAAGCGCGCTGGCGGCGCGCCTATTTCTTGTCGTGTGTCGCCAGGGTCTTGAAAATGTGGCGCGCGTTTGCCGTCATGAGCTGGAGATGCGACGTCGGGATGGGATGGCGAAATCCGGCCAGCATCTCCCGCATCTGAGTTGTCATCTGTTCTTTGGTCGCGACCGGCAACTGGGTGTTGGCTTCGATGTCGGCGATCCGCGCGCGAATTTTTTCGACCGGATCCTTGAAGGTCTTGGTGGTGGGGTCGAAGCCACCGATCAGAATACCGACGTAGCCGATCGTCGTCGTGCATTGGGCGTGCGTTTCGAAACCAGCGTCGATGCAGATGCGCTCCAGCTGCGCCTGCCCCGCGTCCTCCATTTGCGGCGCGTCGCCAGGCGCGGCAAGCCTGTTGATGGCCGGGATCACGATAAGCCAGCGATCGAGCAGCGTCTGATCGAGTTCGAGCGGCGCGCCAACAGCTTGCGCGACCGCGGTGGAAGGACTGGTGGACGTCAACGCGAGGCTGGCGGCGACGGCGATGCCGAAAAGGGCTGGACGTCGCATGGCGGCAATCTCCCGAGGATCAGTGTCCGACTGGATCCTCTGTCGCCGCGTGTGCCCTAAAAGTTCAAAGCCAAATGCAATGGTCCGGCAACGACCCGGCTAAGTGAACCGCCGTGCCATATTGGTGCCGAGAAGGCCATCGTAGACCTCGAGCGTGAGGCGCTTCATCGTCTCGGCGGTAAAACGAGCGGCGATCGAGGCGACCGCACGCGTTCCCATGGCGTCGCGCGCGGCGTCGGTGAGTGACAGAGCTTCGGCCAATGCGTCGGCAAGGGCGGATGCATCGCGTGGCGGGACATGCCAGCCCGTCGCCTGATCGCGCGGCACCTGCGGTGGCGCCAGGACGATCTCGGGCGGCGCGCCGATGTTGGTGGTGATCGTCGGACACCCGACGGCGAGGGCTTCCGCGGCTGAACGGCCGAACGCTTCAGGCTCGATCGAAGCGACGGCGGTGACGCGCGCGGTGGCATACGCAGCCGCGATGTCGTCGACATGGCCGACGAGGCACACCCGGTCACCGATGCCGAGTTCGTTGGCGAGCGTACGCAGGCCGTCCGCGTAGTCGTCGCGGCCTTGTGCGTCCCCGGCGACGATCAGCACGGCATCGCCGAGCCGGCCCTCGCTATTGAGGCGGCCGACGGCTTCGATCACATAGCGCTGGCCCTTCCAGGTCGTGAGCCGTGCGGCATGAAGGATGAGCGGTCGCTGGGAGCCGACGCCCCATGCGTTGCGTAACGCGGCCATCCGCGCGGGCGCAATCGCGGCGAGCGAGAATTTCGCGATGTCGACGCCGCGTGGGATGACCCGTGGCGTTCCCGGCAGCACACCATAGCGTCCACGGATCAGGTCGGCGGTGTACTGCGAGTTGGCGATCACGGCGTCGCCGCGCGCCATGACGCTGTTATAGAGGCGCTTGA
>LNEA01000460.1 GCA_001464855.1 Rhizobiales bacterium Ga0077530 | reverse complement strand
TCCGATGTGCAGGCAGAAGCGATCCTGAACCTGCGCTTGCGGTCGCTGTCGCGGCTCGAGGAAATGGAAATCAAGGCTGAGCACGACAAGCTCAGTGGCGAAATGCGCGATTTGCAGGCTCTGCTGAAGTCGGAAGACCTCCAGTGGGATCGCATCAGCGCCGAGATCAAGGCGACGCGCGAGGCCTACTCGAAGAAAACCGAGCTTGGTAAGCGGCGCACCGATCTCGCCGATGCGCCGACGATCGAAGTCGATCTCGACCAGGCGCTGATCGAAAAGGAGCCGATCACGGTCCTGCTCTCCGAGAAGGGTTGGATCCGCGCGCTCAAGGGGCATCCCGAGGATTTGTCGAAGCTGGAGTTCAAGAACGGCGACAGCCTCAAGCGCGCAGTGCGGGCATCGACGACCGACAAGCTCATTCTGTTTGCGACCAACGGCAAGTTCTTCACTCTCGAAGCCAACGAGCTGCCGGGCGGACGCGGTCACGGCGAGCCGGTGCGCCTGATGGTCGACCTTGAGGAGAGCCACGAACTTGTCGAGCTGTTCATTCACGAGCCCGGCCGCAAGCTGGTCGTCGCGGCGACGTCTGGGCATGGCTTCATCGTTGCCGAGGATGAGGTGGTCGCCTCGACGCGGAAGGGCAAGCAGGTGCTGAATGTCGAGGCCGGGGCGGAGGCGCGGATTTGTGTGCCGGTGCCGCCAGGTGCCGACACTATGGCAACAGTTGGCGAGAACCGCAGGATGCTGGTGTTCGCGCTCGACGAAGTCAATGAAATGACCCGCGGCAAGGGCATCATCCTGCAGCGGTTCAAGGACGGCGGTCTTTCGGATGTCCGTCCCTTCGTCAAGGCGGGCGGCCTGACATGGCTCGATCCGGCGGGGCGGACCTTCACGCTCACCAGTCGCGAATTTGCGGAGTGGGTAGGTCTGCGCGCCCAGGCGGGACGAACCGTGCCCAAGGGATTCCCGCGCTCGAACCGGTTCGGTCCCGCTTTCGGGGCGTGACGGCGTGAGAGCGCTTGACGCATAGGTCTCGCCGACCCCAAGAAGGGCGGCGGCAATCACTTATGCTCGAGGGGACTCCTCAACGGATGTCGGCCGAAACGCGGCAGCTTCTGCTCGAACTCTACGATGCGGCCGTTGCGGCGGCGCATCCGCGGACCTGCCTTGCGCCCCATCTCCCGCCGGGGCCGAAAACCGGGCGACTGATCGTTCTCAGTGCCGGCAAGGCCGCGATCGCGATGGCGGCGGTCGCCGAGGCACACTACCGGGCGGCCGGGACCCTCGATCGCATCGTGGGTGTCGCAACGGCACCGCACGGCTATGCCGCGGCCCTCGACAGCTTCAAGCCGGAGCGATTGGAAATTCTCGAAGGGCGGCATCCAACGCCGGATGAGACTTCATTGGTGGCGGCCGAGCGGGCGCTGGCGTTGGCGCGATCCGCAGGGCCGGAGGATACGGTGCTGGTGCTGCTGTCGGGCGGCGCTTCGGCATTGTGGGCGGCACCGGCCGCGGGTTTGACGCTGGCCGAGAAGACCGCCCTGACGCGGGGCCTTTTGAAATCCGGCGCCGACATCCACGAGATGAATGCGGTGCGCCGGCATCTCTCCCGCATCAAGGGTGGTCGGCTACGCGCGGCCGCGGCGAATGCGGGTGCGTTCGTCACACTCGCCATTTCGGATGTGCCCGGAGATGATCCCGAGACGATCGGGTCGGGTCCGACAGTCGCCGATCCGACGACGCTCGCCGGCGCATGTGCCGTGATTGCGCGACGGGCGCCGCGCATGGAAGAACTCGGCCTGGCGGTCCCGCGGGGTGTTTACAGCACGCTGGAAGACGAGGCCAACGAAACGCCCAAGCCGGGTGCGGCGCTGTTCGCGCGCGACCGCTACCAGATCATCGCGACGCCGGTTGCGGCGCTGGCGGCTGCCTGCGCCATCGCGCAGGCGCGCGGTTATGAGGTTGAGAACCTCGGCGACCGGGTGACCGGGGAAGCCCGCGACGTCGCCACTGCACACGCCGCGAGCGCCCGGAGAGCGCGGGCGGACGGCCGGCGCTTGGCGATCATCAGCGGCGGCGAACTCGAGGTCACGGTGCGCAACCGGACCGGCAAGGGCGGGCGCAGCCAGGAATATGCTCTGGCACTGGCCTGCGCGCTGGACGGACTGGCGGGCGTCTCGGCGCTGGCGGCGGATACGGATGGGATCGACGGCGGCGAGGGGCGGGTCGACGATCCAGCCGGCGCCGTGGTCGGGCACGATACGCTGTCACGGGCCGCAGCGCGCCATCTGAACGCCCAGAACTCATTAGACAATAATGACGCCACGACGCTGTTCGAGGCGCTGGGGGATCTCGTGCACAGCGGGCCAACCCATACCAACGTCAATGATTTCCGAGTGATCCTCGTCGAGCCGGCCTGAACTCACATGACCAGATCAGATCAAGGGCCTAACCGCAGCCGGATGGCCGTCGACCGGTCGCGCGACGCGCGATCGCGACGAGGCATGCACGGATTATGGGCGGTCAGTGCCGCGCTACTGATTGCGTTGAGCGCTGGGGCAGCGTACGCAGACCTCAAGCTCTGCAACGCGACGTCGAGCCGGATCGGGGTGGCCATCGGCTACCAGGATCCGAAGGGCTGGGCGACAGAGGGCTGGTGGAACATCGCGTCACAAACCTGTGAGACCCTGTTGAAGGGTAAGCTCGGCAGCCGATTCTATTATGTTCACGCGGTCGACTACGATCGCGGCGGCGAGTGGGGCGGCAAGAACGTGATGTGCACGGCCGACAAGGCTTTCACGATACGCGGCGTCGACGAGTGTCCGCGGCGTGGCTTCAAGGGCACCGGCTTCTTCGAGGTCGACACGCAGGACTCCAAGGACTGGACGATCCGCTTGACGGATCCAGGCGAAGGAAGTGGGAAAAGATGAGGCGCAACCGCAGAGTAAAAATCCTCGCGACACTGGGGCCGATCTCGTCGTCGCCCGAGGTCATCGAGAGTTACTTCCTGGCGGGCGTCGATGTGTTCCGCATCAACATGAGCCATTCGTCGTTCGACATGGTGCGTGGTCTGCATGCGGCGATCCGGGGTACCGAAGCCAAGCACGGTCGCCCGATCGGCATTCTCGCCGATCTCCAGGGCCCGAAATTCCGCGTCGGCAAGCTTGGCGGTGACCGGGTGGAACTGACGACAGGCCAAACCTACATTTTCGACACCAAAGAGCAGGACGGCGACGACAAGCGCGTGTTCCTGCCGCACGCACAGATTTTCGAGGGCATCGAGCCGGGCCACACGCTGCTGCTCGACGACGGCAAGATCCGGATGCGGGTGGTCGACGCCAAGAAGTCCCGGATCGCGGCCGAGGTGATCGTCGGCGGCCCGCTGGCCAGTCGCAAGGGCATCTCGATGCCCGACACGCTGCTGCCGATCAGTCCGCTTACCGACAAGGACAAAGCAGACCTCGATTTCGTTCTCAAGTTGGGCGTCGATTGGGTGGGCCTGTCCTTCGTCCAGCGCGGCGAGGACGTGGCGCTGGCCCGTCAGATGATCGGCCAGGGCGCCGCCATCATGTCGAAGATCGAGAAGCCGTCCGCCATTTCCGACCTCGACGGGATCATCGCGCAATCCGACGCGCTGATGGTGGCCCGTGGTGATCTCGGCGTCGAAATGCCGGTGGAGCGCGTGCCCGGGCTGCAGAAGCAGATCACGCGCAAGGCGCGCGCCGCGGGCAAGCCTGTCGTGATTGCGACCCAGATGCTGGAGAGCATGATCAACGCGCCGGTGCCGACACGAGCCGAAGTCTCAGACGTCGCGACGGCGGTGTTCGATGGCGCCGATGCGATCATGCTATCGGCTGAATCCGCCGTCGGGAAATATCCGCTCGAGGCGATCGGCATGATGGATCGTATCGCCATTGAGGCGGAAGCCGATCCGACCTACGACGCGCTGGTTCATGCAACCCAGACGCCGCCGCAGCCGACGGGCGCCGACGCGATCGCGGCTGCCGCGCACGCTGTCGCCGATACGCTGAAGCTCTCGACGATCATTTGCTTCACGGCGACGGGCTCGACGGCCTTGCGCGTCGCGCGCGAGCGACCCGGGCTGCCAGTCATCGGCCTGACCCCCGTCGTTGCGACGGCGCGGCGTCTTGCGGTCGTGTGGGGTGTTCACTGCGTGCTGACGAGCGATCCCGAGAACCTCGCCGACATGGTCAAAAAGGCCTGCCGGATCGCGTTCGAAGAAGGTTTCGTGCGTTCGGGCGGCGGGGTAATCATTACCGCTGGTGTGCCGCTCGGTTCGCCGGGCACGACCAACATGGTCCGCATCGCCTACGTCGACAGCGAAGGTTCGCCGACGTTTTCCAACATCTGACGCGGGCGCGCTGCCTCGCTAGATCACCAGCACACCGCGGTGGCGCGCTTCGCCCTCGGGCTCGACATGGATGACGACCTCAGCGCCATCGATTTCGGCCTCGAGGGCGCTCTCGATCCGATCGCAAATGCGATGCGCATCGGCGACGCTCATCGCGCCCGGCACGACCAGATGAAAGTCGATGAACGTCGCGCGCCCTGCTGAACGCGTGCGAATGTCGTGCGCCTCGATGGCGCCCGTGGCGTGTTCGGAGATCAGCGCGCGGATGCGTCGTGCGATGCCGCTGTCGACGGCCTCATCCATCAAGCCGCTGATCGATGAGCTCATCAGTCGCCAGCCGGCGACGAGAATATTGAGTGCGACGAGCGCCGCGAGTGCCGGATCGAGGATCGCCCAGCCGGTCAGGATCGAAAGCGCGAGGCCGATGATCACGCCGACCGAGGTTGCGACATCCGCGAAGAGGTGCCAGCCGTCCGCAACGAGTGCCGGCGAACGCCAGCTCCGCCCGAAGCGGATCAGCGCCCATGACCACGCCGCGTTGATGACTGTCGCGACGGCGTTGATGGCGAGGCCGGTTGCTGGTTCGGTAAGCGCGCGCGGCGACTTGAGCGCGTCCCACGCCGCGTGCAGAATCAATAGCGCGGCGACGATGATCAGCACGCCTTCGAGGACGGCCGAGAAGTACTCAGCCTTGTGGTGTCCAAATTGGTGGCGCCGGTCGGCGGGGCGGGCGCTGATACGGATCGCCACCAGCGCCGCAATCGCCGTGACGACGTTGACGATGCTTTCGAGCGCATCCGAGTAGAGGGCGACGCTGCCTGTCGCCCAGTAGGCGAGATACTTGATGCCCATGACCAGCAACGCCACGGCAATGCTGGCCGTGGCCATTCGGCTCAGGTTTGCAATGGTGTTCGCCATGGATGGATACGCCTGCCGGTCAGCGATTGCGGCGAAGGGCGCCACGTTGACCGTCCTTCAACACGACGGACGCATGAACGCAACCCGCGAGCACGATTCGTGCGCGTCTTGCGAATGGATCGCGATTGCTAATCAGCTCTGCGGAGCGGGCGCGCTCTGGTCTGCGGCCTTGCGCGCGAACGCCGCGTGCGCCTCGCGGAACGTCAGCAGGCGGCGCTGCGCCTCATCCCACACCGCGAGCCGGGCGCACTTGAGACTTTCCCAGAAGGTGACGCGATTCATCTCCTGGAACTCGGGCGACGTCGCCAGACAGTCATGCAGCCGATAGTTTGGAATGACGCTGTTCAGGTGATGGATGTGATGCAGGCCGATGTTGCCGGTGAACCATTCGAGCGGCTTCGGCAGCACGTAGTACGATGAGCCGCGGATGGCGGCGACCTGAAAGTCCCACTCGTCGCTTGCGTCCCAATGCCCGTCATCGAACTGATGCTGGATGAAGAATAGCCAGCCGCCGATTGCGGATGCCATGAGGATCATCGGAGCGGCGATCAACAGCAGATTGACGTAACCGATAAGGGCACCGAGTGCGCCGTAGAAGACGATCATCGCCAGGTTGAGGCCGACGACGCTTGACCAGCTTTCCTTGGGATCGAGCGGATGTCCCCACGGCACGCGCTGGAGAACGGCGAAGAAGAATGGAACGCCGATCGGAAACAGGAACAACGGGTGGCGGTAGATTCGATAGCCGAGGCGTTGCCAAGGCGTGCGCTCGCGGTATTCCTCGAGCGTCAGAGTGTTGATATCACCGTAGCCGCGTCGATCGAGATTGCCGGATGTTGCGTGATGCTTCGCGTGAACCCGGCGCCACAATCCGTAGGGCGTCATCGTCAAGACGCTGATCATCCGGCCGATCAGATCATTGGCTGTCCGTGACGGCAGAAACGAGCCGTGCCCGCAGTCGTGCTGGATGATGAAGAAGCGGACCAGAAGCCCGGAAGCCGGGACCGCCAGCAGCAGCGTGATCCAGTAGTGGCTGTCGACCGTCGCCACCATCGCCGCCAGCAGCGCGATGAAGGGTACGGTCGTCGTCACGATCTGGATGATCGCGCGCCTGGTATCGGCACCGCGATACTTCGCGCAATGGGCAGCGAGGCGCCGAGCCTGGGCTTTGAGAGCGGCCACGTCCTCAGTGCCCTGATCGGCCGTTGGTCGCTCTGACGGTGCGGATGCCGTGAAAGTCACTGGGTTGGTCAAGGCGAACAGCGCCTCCGAAGGTGATCGCGATGAACTACACGGTTGTGCCGGCGGTATCCCGCCGATTTAGCTTGCCGGCAAAAAGCACGATTTGCACCCTCATGTCATGACATTCGGGGTTGGGGTGCTTCGCAAATTGTCGCGCCAGTTGTGGAAAAGGCGCACTAACGGCAACGGGGCGCCCCGAAGGACGCCCCGCCTCGTGCCGAAGATGGGTGAACTGGCGGCCGTGGATGCCGGGTAGGCAGCCAGTTCGACCATCGACGTCAGCACTTCTCGCCGTACGCCTTCCAGATCGGGCGCTTGAAGGTGTGCGCCGCCTTGATCAGCACCTTCTCGGCCTGCCACTCGACGACCGGCGGGTGGAAGATCTTGATCTGCCGCGTCGGGGCGATCTCGACCTCTTCCTGCTTCGTCTCGAACACCGGCGGATGCCAGATCTTCTCGTGATGCTCGGGCGTCACCAAAACATTGAACTTCTCGGTCTTGTAGATCGCCGGCTTGTGCTCGGCGTGCTTCTTCGCCGGCTCGACGAGGACCTGCTTGTCGAAGGTCAGAACCGCGTTCTGCTTATGGCCATGCCCGTATCCATGTCCGTGGCCGTACCCGGTCTCGACCGGCTTGCTGACGCGCTCGGTCTTGTAGACCGGCGGCGTCACGTGCCAGATCACCCGTGCAGGCTCGATCAGGATCTGCTTCTCGCGGGTCTCGAAAATGGCTGGGGTGACCTTGGTCTCCCATTCGCCGGCCTTCACGAGGATCTTCTTGTCGATGATCTTCGTGATCGCCGCAATTTCCTTGGTCTCGTATGAGCCTTCCTTGACCACGACCTGTTTCTTTACTGTCCCATAGACTTCAGGGGTGGTGATCTGCTCGTAGCAGACCTGCGGCTGATGATGCTGGACGTAGTGGCCGTGGGGCGCCTGATGGCCATAGCCCTGGGCGGCAGCGGGACCGGCAACGAGCACGGCCGAACCGAGCACGCCGCCGACGACAGTGAGGATTTGCTTGATAGCCATTGGGTCTCTCCTAGGGATGTTCAGCGGGTTCTCGACGAAACAAACGACTGCGTTGTTGAACATCATTTATATACGACGTTCAGATCCACAAGAGGCTTTCTGTCCAAAGTTCAATTTTTCACGGATTCGTGAGTAGACGGCCGGTCGGAGCCAGTGGGCGGGCTAAGTGGGAAGCGCGGAGTGGCGCGGCGGACCATGTATTCGGTCGCGATCGGACTGGCGCCCACCACGGCCGTTGTTGCCGCGTCACACCCTGAACGGATTGGCAACAACGGACTGGTCACGGCTGGCGGCGCGCGATATGCTCGCGCTTACATTTTCGAAAACGAGCCCTCGACGCGCAAACGGCATGTCGTGGGTCGAATGGTGCACCCGATTCTGGAGTCCGCCGGTCCTAGATGCCCGGCCGGGACGCTCTGGAATTTTGTTTTGTCCTGCGATTCAGCGTCCTGATGGTTCCATCACGACCGGTCGCACCTACGCCTGCGGAATGCGATGGCTGCGCCAGCTACCCTCATCTGTGTCGGACATGCGGCCCTGGACCGCATCTACCGGATCGACAGCTTTCCGCCCGAACCCACTAAAATTCGTGCGCTCGAGCACATCGAGACCGGCGGCGGCATGGCCGCGAATGCCGCCGTGGCGGCTGCCCGTCTCGGGGCTGAAGTCGAACTCTGGTCGCGAGTCGGGGACGACCAGGCCGGCGTCGCGATCCGCAACGGGCTGAAGAGCGAAAAGGTCGACGTCCGCTACGTTCACGCCTTTGAAGAGGCCCGTTCGTCGACATCGGCGGTCATCGTCGATGGCCAGGGCGAGCGGATGATCATTACACAACGGGATACGTCTATCCCTGCGGGGACGAGCTGGTTGCCTATCGAGCGGATCGCTGACGCGAGCGCCGTACTCTGCGATCTCCGCTGGCTCGAGGCGGTGCGGGTCGTGCTGACTCGCGCACGTCGCGAAGGCGTGCCGACAATTCTCGACGCCGATCTCGGCGGTCGCGAGGCGCTGCCGGAACTGCTCGCTCTTGTCGACTACGCGGTGTTCTCGGCGCCGTCGCTCCATGAGTTTGCGCGCGGCATGAACGATGGCGAGGCGCTCAAGCAGGTGCTGCGGCATGGGCCCCGCCATGCCGGCGTTACGCTCGGCGCACGCGGCTACTTATGGGCTGAGCGCGATGGCCGCTCGGGCCATCAGCCGGC
>LNEA01000459.1 GCA_001464855.1 Rhizobiales bacterium Ga0077530 | reverse complement strand
ATCGGCGCGGCGCGGTCGGGGCGCCTAGCGGCCTTGCGCCGTCGCACGGATGTGTCGATCTGCGCCGACAATCCGGTAACGCTGGCAGCTTATGCGGACGCGGCCGCCGTGGCCGAGGCCCCGATCGGCGTCGTGATCGAATGCGATACCGGCCGCAAGCGCGCCGGCGTCGAAACGCCCAGGGAGGCGATCGAACTCGCGCGGATCGTGCGCGATACCGAAGGTCTCGAGTTTCGGGGCCTGCTGTTCTACCCGACCGAGAGCGCGTGGGACGCCGCGCAACGGTTCCATGATGAGGCGGTGGCGGGACTTAAGTCGCTCGGCCTCGAGGCTGGCATCATCTCGACTGGCGGCACGCCCAACCTGCCCAACATCGGCAAGCTCGTCGGCGCCACGGAGCACCGCGCCGGCACGTATATTTTCAACGATCGCATGATGGTCGCCTGCGGGGCAGCTACAGAAGACGATTGCGCGCTCCACGTTTACGCGACGGTCGTCAGCCGCGCCGGAGCCGACCGCGGCATCCTCGACTCGGGCTCGAAAACGCTCACGGCTGATCCGGGGGGCGGCATGGATGGCTACGGCCACATTCTCGAGTATCCGCAGGCGCGCATCGGCGCCTTTGCCGAAGAACACGGTTTTCTCGATCTCTCGCGTACCAACGAGCGGCCAAACGTCGGCGAAGTCGTGCGCATCATCCCCAACCACGTCTGCGTCGTCGTGAACATGGTCGACCAGCTCATCGCCGTGCGCGGCGGCGAGATCGTCGATGTGCTGCCTGTCGCCGCGCGCGGGAAGCTGGTTTAACGCTCACACCGCGGCCGAGACGACCGTTTCGGCGCCTGTCGTGACGGTGTCGGCAAGGCCGGGGGCGGCAGTGGCGAGGTTTTCCGCGAAGAAGCGCGCGATCGCGATACGTCCGGCGCTGTCGGTGCCGCCTTCGCGGACCACGGCGAGGGCGCCGCGCGCGAGATAAACGCCACCCGCCGCGAGGCCGAACAAGCGCAGGTACGGCTGCGCACCGGCCAGCGCTGCGTCCGGGCTGGTTTGAAGCGCACCACCCATCCAGCGCGATGCCGT
>LNEA01000458.1 GCA_001464855.1 Rhizobiales bacterium Ga0077530 | reverse complement strand
CATGCCGACGGACAGCGTCGAGCGCGGACGCTTTCCGGGCATCAGGGTCCCCGGCAGGCCCTCCTCGAGCCAGAACATCTGCGCGCGGCTTCCGAGCGGCCAACCAAGCTGCGGAATGACGGGTGACGACTGCAGCCACCCACCAGACGGCGTCGCCGTGAACATGTTGCCGGCCTGATCGATGATGTCGATGTGGGTAGTATCACCCTTGACTTGACCCATCGCGCCGACGGTCGGCTCCCCAGCGCCAGCAGCGCTTACTGCGACGCGCTCGGTCGCGGTCGATTTCACGATCACGCGACCGTCGTAGCCCTCGATGCGACCGGGACGCTGCTCCATCGAGGCAAACTGGTCAATTTCGCGGCGGCGATCGGAGTTGTAGCGCTCCGACAGCAGCGTATCCATCGGCACGTCGGCGAACTTCGGATCACCGTAGAACGCCTCACGGTCGGCATAGGCTAGCTTGGCGGCCTCGATCCACAAGTGGATAAAATCGGGGCTGGTCGGATCGAGCTTGTCGAGGTCGAAGCCTTTCAGGATCGCGAGCTGCTGCAGCATCACCGGCCCCTGCGTCCACGGACCCGGCTTCAGCAGCGTGTAGCCGTGATAGTCGAGCGACACGGGCGCCTCGACGGTCGGAAGCCATCCGGCCATATCGGCGCCGGTCAGCACCCCCTTGTTGCGTCGTCCCGAGACGTCCATGACCTCCTCGGTGCGGCAGAACTTATCGATCGCCTCGGCGACGAACCCCTGGCTCCACGCCTTGCGCGCGCGATCGATCTCCGCTTCGCGGCTGCCACCCCCGGCTTCAGCTTCCTTGAGAATGCGCTGGTAGGTCTCGGCGTGCGCTGGATTGCGGAACAGCGTGCCGGGCTTCGGCACGTCACCACCCGGCAGATAGACGGCGGCGGACGTGGGCCAATGGTCCTTGAAAAGCTGCTTCACCGTCGAGATCGTCGCGCAGGCGCGCTCGACGATCGGCTGACCGTTCCGCGCATAGGCGATCGACGGCTCCAGCACGTCGCGCAGCCGCATTGTGCCGTAGTCGCGAAGCACCTTCATGAAAGTCTCGAAGGTTCCGGGTATGCACGCCGCGAGCAAGCCCGTGCCCGGCACGATGTCGAGGCCCAGATGGTCGCGATAATGCGCGATGGTCGCGCCCGCCGGCGCCGGCCCCTGGCCGCAGATGACCTCGGGCACGCCCTTCTTGACGTCATAGACGATCACGGGAACGTCGCCGCCGGGACCACACAGGTGCGGTTCGACCACCTGCAGGGTAAACGCCGCGGCAATGCCGGCGTCGAAGGCATTGCCGCCCTTTTCGAGGATCGACATCCCGACCGCGGTCGCGATCCAGTGCGTCGTCGTGCACACACCGAATGTACCGTCGATTTCCGGCCGGGTGGTGAAGGCGCCGGCATTGATGTTTGCCATGATCGAACTCCCGATCGTGATGTGCGGAAAATGCTGCGGTTATTTACGCCCGATTCATTCCTATTGTCGCCAACTGTTGGGAGCAGGGTGCGCGGCGCCGCACGCATCGGTCAAGATCGCGTGAGATGGGGGTCTTTGGGTATTCGGTTTCAACGGATCTGGTGGTACACGGTGCGTATGCGCTCCACAGTGCAAGTAACGAGCAAATAAGGAGTATGTAATGTTGCGTTTTGCGTTGGCGCTGGCCCTGATCGGCACCTTGGCGCCGCCGGCCTTCGCCCAGTCCAACTGGATGGTGTGGGAGCGGCCTGGCTACCGGGTGCCGACGTACCGGATGCCAAGCGATCAATTCTATCAGGACGACGACGAGGAGCCGGATCGCGCCCGCGGGCAGGAGCTCATGAGCGGCGGCCCACGTCCGCCCGTCTCTCCGATCCCGCCGGCGCCGATTTCATTCGTCAGCAAATACGCACCGGGCACCATCGTCATTGATACCGCCGGTCGCCGATTGTATCTCGTGCAGTCGAACCGTCATGCGCTGGTTTATCCGATCTCGGTCGGCCGCGTCGGCTTCACCTGGACCGGCACCGAGCGCATCAGCCGCGTCGCCGAGTGGCCCGATTGGCATCCGCCGGCGGAAATGCGCCAGCGCGATCCGCGCCTGCCGATAAAGATGACCGGCGGCGTGCGCAATCCGCTTGGCGCCAAGGCGCTCTATCTCGGCAATTCTCTCTACCGCATCCATGGCACCGATAACGCCGGCACCATCGGCCGCGCTACATCGTCGGGCTGCTTCAGGATGACCAACGGTCACGTCATCGACCTCGCCAACCGCGTGGGCGTCGGGACCACCGTCGTCGTGCTCAGCCGCCTGCCGTCGAGCGTCGCCGGATTGGCCGACTGACCACCTGCGCCGCAGCCTCGATAAGTTCTGCGTCACATAACCCAGCGCCCCGGCATCGCACCACGATGCCGGGGCGCTGACGTTTTGCCCGTCCCGCGTTTCCCTTCGTGAGCGGACTCGGCTATGCGTGAGGTTGAACTCACGTGAAGGGGGCTCCCATGAGTGCACGCGAACTCACCGCCGAAGCCGCCGGCACTTTCGCCCTCGTTCTCGCACTCTGCGGTGGTCTCGTCCTTGCTCCGGCCGGCATTGCGCCCCTCGTCGCCGCCTTCGCCGCAGGAAGTGTTGTCGTCGCCATGACCGGCGCATTCGGACCCGTCACGGGTGCACACCTTAATCCAGCGGTGACGCTGGGGCTCATCGCCGCCGGACTCGCCCAGTGCCTCGGCGCCGTGGCAGCCGCCGGACTTCTCGCGCTTGTCATCGCAGGTGCGAATGGCCCACCGCGTGGGGGCTTCCCGTCCGCCGCTAATGCGTATGGCGGCGCGTTTGGCATGACCGCCGTCTTCGCCATCGAACTCGCCGCGACCGCCATCCTTGTTCTCGTCGTCGTCGGGATGGGCGGACGTCGCGCGCCGGCGACCGTCGCCCCCATCGCCATCGGCCTTGCAACCGTCGGCGTCTATCTCATCGCCATCCCAATTTCCGGCGGCGGACTGAATCCCGCCCGCAGCCTCGGCGCCGCCCTCTTCTCAGGCACTGCCGCGATCCTCCAGCTCTGGGTGTTCTGGGTCGCACCCATCCTCGGCGCCATCGTCGGTGGCGTCCTCGGGCGTTACCTCTTGAAGCGCCCCTCAGCCACAATCATTTGATAGACATCGCCTGGGATCACCAGCGCGCACGCTGCCGCGCGCCGATTTCACTATGCAGGAGACGACCATGCCCACGACAAACCGGATCCGTATCGCCGCGCCCGCCCTGTTGGCCCTGGCCATGACGCTGCCTGCCGCCGCACAGGTGCGCGAGGCGCCCGGCCGATACACCATGCAGCCCGTCGACGGCGGCTTCCTCCGGCTCGATACCCAAACCGGCGCCGTGGCCATGTGCCGCCCGGGCGCTGGCGGCAGCGTGACCTGCCAGGCATCCGAAAGCGATCAGGGTGTCCCCGGCGAGGTCGCCCGCCTGCGCGCTGAGAACATCGAGTTGAAAGCCGAGGTCAAGCGCCTCGAGGAAATCGCTGGACTCAGCGGCCGTACCGGGCCGCAAATCAACAGCCAGCCCCCCGAAAAACTCCAGCTCCCGACCGAGCAGGACGTCGATCAGGCTCTCGATTACGTCGAGCGCATGTACAAGAAATTCCGCGACCGCCTGCGCAATCTCGAGAACGGCAGCAAGCCCGGCACGCCTCTATAGTGTTTCCGCGGTCGCCGACGGCTTCGCCTACCGGCGCCGCGGGTCTGCCCCGCGGTTGCGATGTCACCGCGCGCTCTTCGAGCGCCACCGAA
>LNEA01000457.1 GCA_001464855.1 Rhizobiales bacterium Ga0077530 | reverse complement strand
TACTTCTGGTTCAACCGCGCCAACAAACTCGACGTGTCCCAGCGCTTGCCGCCGAGGCGCTGTACTTCGGCGTAGAACTGATCGACGAGGGCCGCGACAGGGAGCGTCGCGCCATTGCTCCGGGCTTCCTCGATTGCGATCGAGAGATCCTTCCGCATCCAATCGACGGCGAAGCCGTAGTCGTACTTAGCCTCCGCCATCGTCTTCCAGCGGTTGTCCATCTGCCACGAACCAGCCGCGCCTTTGGAAATCGTCTCCATCACCGCGGGGATGTCGAGGCCCGCCTTCTGCGCGAAATGAATACCTTCGGCGAGGCCCTGCACAGCGCCTGCGATGCAGATCTGATTGACCATTTTGGTGAGCTGGCCGGCACCCGGAGCGCCGATCAGCGTCACCATGCGCGCGAACGCGGTGATGACCGGCTCGGCTTTCGCGAATGTCTCGGCATCACCGCCGACCATCACCGTCAACACGCCGTTCTGCGCGCCCGCCGAGCCACCCGACACTGGCGCATCCAAAAAGCCGAATCCGCGCTCCTTGGCTGCGTC
>LNEA01000456.1 GCA_001464855.1 Rhizobiales bacterium Ga0077530 | reverse complement strand
GTGCGGCGATGGCGGGCGTCGCGCTCGGCGAGCTTCGCCTCGATGAAAGCGCGCTCGCCGCCTCGCACGACATCATTTGCAAAGCGCTCCTCGAGGGCCTCGAACAGCGGCCGGTCGCCGAGGATGTAGCGGCTGTCGAGTAGCGTCGTGCAGATCGTGACGTCGGCCTTGGCGAGTTGGACGCATTGGTCGACGGTGCGCGTTGCGTGGCCGACTTTGAGACGCAGATCCCACAGAATATAGAGGATGTATTCAACGACGCTCTCGCCCCAGGGCGTTTGCTTGTAGGGCAGAAGGAACAGCAGATCGATGTCGGACCCCGGCGCCATCAACCCGCGCCCGTAGCCGCCGGTCGCGACAATGGCAAGGCGCTCGGTGTCGGCGGGATTGTTGCTGCGGTAGATGTGGGCTCGCGTGTAGTCGAACACCAGCGAGATCAGTGCGTCCTGGAAATCCGAAAGACCCTCGGCGCACCGGCGGCCTTTGCCATCGCGCAGAAGTTGGGCGTGCGCCGCGCTATGTGCCGCCTCGAGGAGCGCCTTCAGGCGCTCGACGATCGCCGGACGGGCGGCTTCGGCGCTTTCGCTGGCTTTGAAAATAGCGGTCAGTTCGCGGCGCAGCGCCAGGGGATCGAAATAGGGCGGGTGCACGACGCGCTCCGCCTCGGGTGCGGCGCCAGTCGACGCCTCCCGGATCGGGGCGAGAGCGTCTGTCGTCGGGCTATCCATGTGTCGGCTCCCGCGGATTGCCGAAAGCGGCAGCGCCATCGCGCCACGTCGCTGGCACGCCGAACCGCCTGTGCGCCTCGACTTTCCTGCGCCCCGAATCTTCTGGGCGAAGCATCATACAACTCGATCGGGGCATAGCGCATTTCGGCCGGCGCGGGAATAGGTTGGCGGCTACGGCCGTCGACGCTCCCGGCGTTGTGGGGGGATTATCGGCCGTCTGCGGAATTTTTGAGCTTGTACAGCGCTTCGAGCGCCTCGCGAGGGCTCAAGTCGTCGGGATTGAGGGCAGCGATCGCTTCGCGCAGGGGATCGGAACCGGCTGGGCGGGCCGCCGGCGATGTCGGCCGGCGGCGCCATCGGATCGGCGGTCGGTCTTTTCGAGTACAGCCAACACTTCGGCGGCCCGCGCGATCACCGGCGCGGGGAGTCCGGCGAGCTTGGCGACTTGGATCCCGTAGCTGCGGTCGGCCGCGCCAGCGCGGACTTTGTGCAGAAACACGATCTCGTCGTTCCACTCCTTGACCTCGATGGTCGCGTTGGCGACGCCGTCGAGCCGTCCCGAGAGCGCGGTCAACTCGTGGTAATGGGTCGCAAACAGTGCGCGGCTGCGGCAGACGTCGTGCAGGTATTCGACCGTCGCCCAGGCAATCGAGAGGCCATCGAAGGTCGCCGTGCCGCGGCCGATTTCGTCCAGGATGACGAGGCTGCGCTCTGTCGCTTGATTGAGGATCGCTGCCGTCTCGATCATCTCGACCATGAACGTCGAGCGTCCGCGCGCGAGGTCGTCGGAGGCGCCGACGCGCGAGAACAGCCGGTCGACGATGCCGATGCGCGCGCGCCGCGCCGGCACGAACGATCCGGTTTGGGCCAGCACCACGATGAGCGCGTTCTGGCGCAGGAACGTCGATTTGCCCGCCATGTTGGGGCCGGTGACCAGCCACACGCGGCCGCCCGCGGCGTCTTCGAGGCCGGCGGCGTTCGCCTGATCATTGCCGAGCACGCAATCGTTGGCGACGAACGGGCCGGCTTTGGCAGCGGCTAATGCCTGCTCGACGACCGGGTGCCGCCCGCCTTCGATGACCAGCGCCGCACCGTCGTCGAGATCAGGCCGAACATAGCCCTCCTGTTCGGCGAGTTCGGCGAGGCCGGCCGCGACGTCGATCGCGGCGAGTGCGTCGGCGATCGCGCCGAGCGCTGGCGCCTCGTCGATGATCGCGCGCGTAAGCTCGGCGAAAACGTCCTGCTCGATGGCGATCGCGCGCTCAGCGGCGCTGGCAATGCGCCCCTCGATCTCGTTGAGTTCTGTGGTCGTGAACCGCACCGCGCTCGCCATCGTCTGGCGATGCCTGAATGTCTGGTCGAGCGGTTCCGTCAGCATCGGCCGTGCGGCCTGTGCGCCAACCTCTGAGCGTCTTGATGCCGGTCTGCTCGACGTACGTCGCTTCGAGATCGGCCATGACGCGGCGGCTGTCGTCGCGCAGCGCGCGGGCTTCGTCGAGATCGGTGCGAAAGCCCGCGCGCACGAATCCGCCTTCGCGGCGTTGGTGGCTGGGGGCTTCGACGAGCGCCCGCGTGAGGACCTCGGCGAGCGTCGATTGTACCCCGCGCAAGCTTTCGGCGGCGGACGCCAGTGCCGACGGCAGCCCGATGGCGCCGGCCGCGGCTTCGAGAATGGCGGCGCTTGCCGACGCAGCAGCCAACGCATCTCGCACCGCCCCGAGATCGCGCGGATCTCCCCGCCCGAGCGCCAACCGCGAGATCGCACGTGCCACATCGGGGACGCCTCTGAGGGATTCGCGAAGACCCTCGCGCGCAACGGTTCCGGTGAGAAGGAACGAGATGGCGTCGAGCCGCGCGGCAATGATCGCGGCGTCGCGTAGCGGGCTCGCGAGTCGGTTCGCCAATTCGCGCGCGCCGGGTCCGGTGACAGTGCGATCGATCGCTGACAGCAGGCTGCCGTCCCGTTCGCCACGCGTCGAACGAAGCAGTTCGAGGCTCGCGCGCGTGGCGGCGTCGATGACGAGCGTCGTCGCGGGGCCAGTGCGGCGTGGCGGCCGGACCACGGGCTTGGCGCCGAGTTGCGTCAGGTCGACGTATTTGAGCAGCGCGCCGATGGCTGACAGCTCCGGTCGCGTGAACGTTCCGAAACCACCGAGTTCCTTGACGCCGAGGCGCTCGCTCAGCGTGCGCTGGCCAGATGCACTGTCGAAGAAGGATGTCGCGAGCGGCGTCAGCGCACTTCCGGCGTAGCCGGCGGCAGCAGCGATAGTGCGGTCGCTGATCAGCCGGTCCGGCGCGAGGATCTCGCCCGGTGCGAGGCGAACCATCTCGCCCGGAAGATCTTCGCCCGACGTCGTGGCGATCTCGAATTCTCCAGTCGAGATGTCGAGAGATGCAAGCGCGAAATGCGCGCCGGCCGCCTCGCTGTCGGTGGCGGTCGAAAAGATCGCGGTCAGGTAATTGCGAGCGCGCGCATCGAGCAGGGTGTCCTCGGTCAGCGTGCCGGGCGTAACCAGGCGAACGACGTCGCGCTTGACGACGGCCTTTGAACCGCGCTTGCGCGCTTCCGCCGGGTCTTCGAGCTGCTCGCAGACGGCGACGCGGTAGCCCTTGCGGATCAGCCGCTGGAGATAGTCGTCGGCGCGATGCACGGGCACACCGCACATCGGGATGTCCTGGCCGAGGTGCTTGCCGCGCTTGGTCAGCACGATGCCGAGGGCCTGCGAGGCGACGATCGCATCGTCGAAGAACAGCTCGTAGAAGTCGCCCATCCGGTACCACAGGATGCAGTCCGGATTGGCAGCCTTGATCTCGAGGAACTGCGCCATCGACGGCGTGACGTCGCCGATGACCGCGCGTGCGCCGCCTTCGAGCGCTGCGCTGGGCTGGTCGGTCGCGGCTTCGGCATCATGTGGCGCCGCGACGGCGGCATCACTGTCAGTGCCACCTCCGCCATCGCCGCTATTTGTGCGCCTCGCCATCCCGACACATTCCCCCGGGATTGTTTCCCACCCGACGACATGGCGCATGGTGCAGTGCGAGGCAAGTGGCGAGTTGTGCACAGGGCGAGCGCAGCATATCGTCAGTGCTTGCATCTCAACTGACGTGCGCCGTTTTGCTCGGCCGGCCTGTGGCCTCCGAGACATCGCGCAAGCGCTTCAGAAACGGGGAAACGCTGACATGGCCGATACGCCCTCGATGAAATTCACTTTCACCGCCGACGACGCGCTGCGGTTCCACTCCGAAGGCAAGCCGGGCAAGCTCGAGATCACCCCGACCAAGCCGCTGACGACGCAGCGGGATTTGTCGCTCGCGTATTCCCCGGGCGTGGCGGTTCCGGTGCTGGCGATCGCCGAGGACAAGTCCAGGGCGTACGACTACACCAACAAGGGCAACCTCGTCGCCGTGGTCTCGAACGGGACGGCGATCCTCGGGCTCGGCAACCTTGGCGCCCAGGCCTCGAAGCCGGTGATGGAGGGCAAGGGCGCGCTGTTCAAGCGCTTCGCCGATATCGACGCGCTCGATCTGCTCGTCGACACCGAGGACGTCGACGCCTTCATCAACTGCGTGCGCTACCTCGGGCCGAGCTTCGGCGGCATCAATCTCGAGGACATCAAGGCGCCGGACTGCTTCGTGATCGAGGAGCGCCTGAAGGAACTGCTCGACATCCCCGTCTTCCATGACGACCAGCACGGTACTGCGATCATCGCAGCAGCCGGCCTGATCAACGCGCTCGAACTCACCGGGCGCAACATTTCCAACTTCAAGCTCGTCGTGAATGGCGCGGGATCGGCGGGCATTGCCTGCCTCGACCTGCTGATGGCGATGGGCATGCCGCGCGCGAACATCCTTCTTTGCGACACGAAGGGCGTCATCTACCAGGGCCGCAAGGACGGGATGAATCAATGGAAGTCGGCCTTCGCCGCGAAGACCAAGGCACGCACGCTCAAGGACGCCCTCAAAGGCGCCGACGCACTCTTCGGGCTGTCGGCCAAGGGGGCCGTCACGCAAGAGATGGTCAAGTCGATGGCGCCGAAGCCGATCATCTTCGCGATGGCCAATCCGGACCCTGAGATCACCCCCGAGGATGTCTACGCGGTACGGCCCGACGCCATCATTGCGACCGGGCGATCGGACTACCCGAACCAGATCAACAACGTGTTGGGTTTCCCGTTCATCTTCCGTGGTGCGCTCGATGTTCGGGCGCGCGAAATCAACACTGAAATGAAGATTGCTGCCACCCGCGCGCTTGCCGGCCTTGCGCGCGAGGAAGTGCCCGATCAGGTTGCCGCGGCCCTCTACGGCCGTCGGCCGACGTTCGGCCCCGAATACATCATCCCGGCCCCTTTCGATCCTCGCCTGATGACCCACGTGCCGCCGGCGGTGGCGCGGGCAGCGATGGAAACCGGCGTCGCGCGTACGACCATCGTCGACATGGATGCGTACGTGAGCCGGCTCGAGGGGCGCCTCGATCCGATGGCAGGATGGCTCACGGGGACGTTTGAAAAGGCGCGCACCAACCCCAAGCGGATCGTCTTTGCAGAGGGCGAGGAACCCGCGGTCATTCGCGCGGCCAACGCCTATCTCAGTCAAGGTTACGGCCAGCCGATGCTGGTTGGCACGACCGATACGGTGAAGGCGAATTTCAAGGAACTGGGCGTGCGCATGAAGAGCGAATTCACGCTCGTCGATACGCGCAAGTCTCCCTACACCAAGGAATTCACCGATTATCTCTATGCGCGTCTTCAGCGGCACGGTTACCTCCGGCGCGATTGCGAGAGGCTCGTGCTGAATGAACGCAATGTCTTCGCCGCGTTGATGGTGGTGCATGGCTATGCCGACGCCATGGTCTCCGGTGTGACGCGCAACTGGAGCAGCGTGTTCCAGGACATCCAGCGCGTGATCGATCCGAAGCCGGGGCGGCGCGTGGTCGGCGTTTCTCTCGCGCTCTGCCGTGGCCGCGCGGTTCTCGTCGCCGACACCAGCGTCACCGACATGCCGACCGCCGAGCAGGTCGCCTACATCGCGATCGAGGCGGCGCGGGCGGCGCGCAATTTCGGTATGGAGCCGCGGGTCGCCATGATCGCCTACTCGACGTTCGGGCAACCGCGCGGCGAACGGTCCGACCAGATGAGCGAGGCGGTCAAGATCCTCGACCGCCGAGGCGTCGACTTCGAGTACGACGGCGAAATGTCGGCCGATGTCGCGCTCAATCCCGATCTGCGCAAGCTCTACCCGTTCTGCCGCCTGACCGATACCGCCAACGTGCTCGTCATGCCGGCGTTTCACGCGGCGTCGATCTCGACGAAAATGCTGAAGGAACTAGGCGGCGCCACCGTCCTCGGCCCGATCCTGACCGGCCTTTCCCACCCCGTGCAGATCTGCCCTCTCGGCGCCCGCGACAGCGACATTTTGCCGATGGCGGTTTTGGCCGCGTGCAATATTGGGGCGTGAGATATAGGCAACACATGGCACGCAAATTGCGGATGCAAGCTCCTAAGGTCCGCATCCTCGTGTGGTTGTCCCGGCAAAAATGGCTAACCCGCCTCAATTTGACTTGCAGGGGTGCTTGGTTAACCCTTAACTAGTTCGGTCAGTAGTCTGTGGAGTTGAGTTAATGCGTGCGCCAGTGGCGTTAACAACATTGTCGGTTTGGTTGACGACGGCGGTCACTTCCGTGGCGCTTGCCCAAGAGCAAGGCGGCCAGCCGATGGCTCGATACGTTGTCCAAAACAGCCCAGGCGGCGTTTCCGCACCGGAGATCGACGGCCCTGGTGGCATCGCGGCGATCGCCCTGTTGGTGAGCGTCGGTATGATTGCCTACCAGCGGTACAAGCGGAAGCAGTAGATCCTTGTGCCCCTGTATCAGGGCGGGACGTATCGATCTGGGATTGGCACTGATCCAATCCCTCAGTTCGGTACGGTCGCGTCCAGATTCACCCCCGCTCCAAGGACCGCTCGAGGCGCTTGCTGAGTAGCCACGACAGGCCGAGGAACGCGACGAGCATCACGACGCCGAGGCCGGACGAGGCTTGCGTCATGACCTTCTCCGAGACGCGTCCGAAGGCGTAGCCCGCTGCGACGACCGCGCAGGCCCAAATCCCCGCCGCGACAAAATTCAGGGCGAGGAACGTCGACCACGGCATCGGCGATACGCCGTAGGCAAAACCGGCGACGCCCCGTATGCCGTGTGGGTAACGGTGGATGAGGATCATCCAGACGTGATGGCGGCTGGCCAATTGCACGGCCGTATCGACAGCGCGCTCGAGTCGGGGAAATGACCGCAGCCAGCGTGTCCCGAACCGTCTCCCGATCCAGAAACGGACGACGTCGCCCGTAAAACTGCCGAGCCAGCACACGGCAATCAGCGGCCCGACGCTCAGTGCGCCGGCGTGCGCGGCATAGCCCGCAAACATCGCAAACAGGAGGCTGTGCCCACTCGCATAGGCGAACATGAGGCTGTAGGCCGCATCGCCGTGCTGGCGAATGAGTTCCAGGAACGAGGTGAGATCGGTCGGAATGATCAAGACGGCGTGCCTGAAAGTTCGGCCAAGGCCAAGGGATGGGGAGCAGGCTGCCTGTTAGCATCCGCCAGTCTGGCATCCAAATTCTGAATGCTGAGTAACAGCGGCTGGTCGGGCCGCACGCTGCGCGCCGTCACCCTCGCCTCAGCCACTTTGTCCAGCGGCTCTTTTTCTCCTCGGGCGCGGCAGTGGCGTCGTCGGCATCGCCGTTGAGTTCCTTGGCGAAGTCTCCGAAGAACTGATCGGCGAGCTTCTTCGACGTCGCCTGAATGAGCCGGCCGCCGAGCGTGGCGAGTTTGCCGCCGACCTCGGCCTTGGCGGTATAGACGAGCTTCGTCGTGTCGGCGTCAACTTCGGTGAGTTCCACCCGGGCGCGGCCCTTGGCGAAGCCCGCAGCGCCGCCCTGACCCTGACCGACGATGTCGTAGGACGCGGGCGGGTCCAGGTTCTCAAGCGTGACGTTGCCGTTGAAGGTCGCCGAAATCGGGCCAATCTTCAACGTGACCTTGGCGGCGAGATCGGTCGGCGAGCGCTGCTCCAGTTCTTTGCAGCCGGGGATCGTACGTTTGAGCACCTCGGGATCGTTGAGGGCGTGCCAAACCACGTCGCGCGGTGCGGAGATCGTATACTCGCCGGTGATGTCCATGGATCTTTTCCTTGCACGTCAGGAGACGTTGTCGCTCGCGCCGCCGGTGTCGGCGATACACCGCGCACGCCAACCGGCGCCCGCGCGCTCGAACAGCAGCGGCGTACCGTTGGCGAGATGCCGGGTCTCGAGGTCTATCCCAAGTGCGGGCCCGAGCACGTAAAGGATGCCGCCATGCGCCACCAGCGTCGAGCGCTTGGTACCTGCATGGTCGAGTGCCTTCGCGATCCCCGCGCGCGAGCGGGCGACGAACGTTGCCAGCGTCTCGCCGTTGGGTGGATCGTGGCGCCAGTCGTGATCGTGCGAAGGTGTGCCGACGAGATCGCCGAACCAGCGCTCGCGCAGCCCTTCTTCGGGTTCCGGCGCAAGCGTATGCGGTCGCCCTACGATTTCTGCCGTCACCCACGCCCGCGCCATGGTGCTGGCCACGATCCGTTCGAGCCGCTCACCCTTGAGCGCCTCCGACGCGGCCTCCGCCTGGGCAAGGCCACGCGCGTTCAGCGGCTGATCGGCGGACTGAAAGATGCGCGCATGATTGCCGTCGGTCTCGCCATGGCGAACGAAGAAAAAACTCGTGCACTCCGGCTGAAGCGGGTCTACCCGCGCCAGCCGGAAGAGCTCGTCGAGCCCGCGATGATGATAGCCGGGAGTAGTGAGTGTCGCGGGCGCTGGCATCGTTGATTCACACGATCTCGAACAGGCCGGCTGCGCCCTGCCCGCCGCCGATGCACATCGTCACGACGGCGTACTTTGCGCCGCGCCGCTTGCCTTCGATGAGTGCATGCCCGGTGAGACGCGCGCCACTCATGCCGTAGGGATGGCCGATTGACACGGCACCGCCGCTGACGTTCAGGCGCTCTGATGGAATGCCGAGCTTGTCACGGCAGTAGATCACTTGCACGGCGAACGCTTCGTTGAGTTCCCAGATGCCGATGTCCTCGACTTTGAGACCATGCTTCTTCAACAGCTTCGGCACGGCGAACACCGGCCCGATGCCCATTTCGTCAGGCTCACAGCCGACTACCTCGAAGCCGCGGTAGATGCCGAGCGGCTTCAGGCCGCGCTTCTGCGCTTCCTTGTCGCTCATCACGACGGTTGCCGAGGCGCCGTCCGAGAGCTGGCTCGCATTGCCGGCCGTAATGAAGTTGCCTTCGCCCATCACCGGCTTGAGCTTGGCGAGGCCTTCCATGTTGGTGTCGGGGCGGTTGCCTTCGTCGCGAGTCAGCGTCACCGTCTCCTTGCCGGTGACCTTGCCCTCCTTGTCGTAGAGCAGCTTCTCGGTCTGCAGCGGCACGATTTCGTCATTGAATTTGCCGGCCTGCTGGGCGGATGCGGTACGGCGCTGGCTCTCGAGTGCGTACTCGTCCTGGGCTTCGCGGCTGATCTTGTAGCGTTTCGCCACGGTGTCCGCGGTCTGGATCATCGACCAGTAGATTTCAGGTTTGTGCTCGACGATCCATTCGTCGCGCGCGCGGTATTTGTTGGCGTGCTCGTTCTGAACGAGGCTGATCGAGTCGAGGCCGCCGGCAACGACGATGCCCGCGTCGTCCGAGCGCACGCGTTGCGCTGCCATGGCAATCGTCTGCAGGCCCGATGAGCAGAAGCGGTTGACCGTGACGCCGCCGACCGTTACGGGCAGCCCGGCCCGGATCGCGATCTGGCGGGCGATGTTGCCGCCGGTCGCACCCTCGGGGATCGCGCAACCCATCATGATGTCGGACACGTCCTCGGGTGCGACGCCGGCGCGCTTCACCGCTTCGGCGACGACATGACCGCCCATGGTGGCGCCCTGGAGATTATTGAATGCGCCGCGGTAGGCGCGCCCGATCGGTGTGCGGGCGGTCGAAACGATGACAGCATCAGGCATATCGCGTCTCCTCCAGTTTGTTTGAAGTCAGACTAGCCCATCGGGCGGTGGCGCCGCTTCTGTTTTTTTGCGTTCGGCAACAGCGGGCGCGTGACGCAATCGCCTACCGTTCGACCCGCCGCGGCACAGTCCGGATCGGGGGACGGGGTTGCGGTGTGTCGGCCACGGGCGTCGCGGGCGGTGCTGCTGCGGCGGCGGGTGGCCAGACGATATCGTCGGCGCGGCCGGTCTTGGGCTCCAGCCGCTCCCCTTTGACGAGGACGCGGAAAAACGGCGTTTGGCTCGGGAGCGCGCGGCGCTGTGGTGCGCCGGGGGCGGAAACGGTGGAAATTGTGCGCGATAGCGTCAGGCCGCCGGGAATTTCGCGGGTGAGCACTTCGCCGGGCTGGTTGGTTCGATCACTCGCGACGCGCCGGGCGAGCAGAGTCATCAGGTTGCCGGAGATCGCTGGACGCGGCAGGTCGACTGTCGCGGTTTCCTGACGGCCACCCTCGGTGCCGGCGGTCAGAGTGATGCGACTATTGTCCGCCTTCAACTCGCCGTCCGTGGATGCGGCGGCCGATCGCGCGGCTGCAGCCTGCTTGGCGGGGCCGTCGGTTGCCGCGCGCGATGTCGGCGCTTGTGATGGGCGCTGCGGCCGGATCAGGCGCTGCTCGGCCTCGGCGCCAGCGAGCGGCACCGAGCGTTGGGCCCGCGCCTGCACGAGGTCGCGCTTCAGTTCGCGTTCAACGAAATGGGCAAGCTTGCGATTGCCGGCGGCCGTGAACGTGATGCCGTCGCCCTGGCGCAGGAGCCGATTGGTGCCGGAGACGTCGGGGCCGTAGGCATCGTAGTTGCCGCCCTGATCGGCGGTCGCGGCGTAGACGTCGATCATCTTGAGGCCGGCGACATTGGCGCGCTCGCGCAGGATCTCGTTGATGACCTGGGCGTCGTCGTTGGCGTCGGGGCGGCGCATGATCGGTAACCCCACCCAATAGGCGGCGATGCGCTGGGCCTTGAGCGCCCGCATGATGCGATCGACACGGCGCGTATATTCTTCGCGCCATGGTTCGGTGCCGACGTTGGCACGGCGCCCATTTGGAAGTCGCAATGGCACGCGATCGTTGAGACCGAGTTGGATCACAACGATATGCGCGGTGCTGCGCGCGATCTCGCTGACGATCTCGCCAATCTCGTCATCGAAGGTCGGCCGCATCAGGCCGGCAATCGGCCGATGGCGCTTTTGCACGGCGACGCGCGGCTCGTCGGCGAACTGATCGACGAGGCCCACCAGCAGTCCTTCGGCGAGCACATCACCCCAGACTTCCAGGCGGTAGCTGTCGTTGTCGGGGAAGGGCGTTATATAACTGGTGCCGGTTGCCCCTTGCGCTCGGGCCGATCCACTGAGACCGATCGGAAGCAGCGTAAGGCAGCACAGCACAGCGCACGCCAGCGCCATCGCATACCGCATCCGCCACGAGGCTCGGGCTCTATTTTCAGCGGACATCGGCGACTCCCTTGCGCAGATGTTCCAGCACTTCCTGGCGCGGCCAGCAACCGACATCGATGCGCGCGCGTCGCTCGTACTGGCCGATCTGCCAGCGTGTATTCGATCCGATCTTGCCGTCGATCTTGTCGATTGCGGCGCCGCGCTGTTTCAGCTTCGACTGAATCTCAGCGATGTCGCGATCGGGGAGCTGGCGAACATCGCGCCATGGCGTCTTGAAATCGCCGCCGCCGGCAATCCGGTCCGCGAGGTGGCCGACAAAAACGGCATAGAGATCCGACATGTTGTAGGCCCGGATCGCCTTGAAATTGTCGGTCGCGAGAAACGAGGGGCCAAAGGCGCCGGCCGGCGACATCAGATAGGCGTCGTGCTTCAGCAGGTCGGGTGCGAACGGCTTGCCATTGGCGCGGGTGACGCCGAGCTTGGCCCACTCGCCGATCGGGCGGCTGTTGGCGGGGCCCTCATTCGCGCAATCGACTTTCGGCCCGAGCTTGACCTCGATGCCCCACGGCAGGCCCTTGATCCAACCTTTCTGCTGGAGCTGGCGCGCCGCCGAGCCGAGCGCGTCGGCGGTCGAGCCGAAGAGATCGAGCTTGCCGTCGCCATCGAGGTCGATGCCGGAGCCGTAGAATTCCGACGGCATGAACTGCGTGAGGCCCATCGCACCTGCCCACGAGCCGCGCATGTCGTTACGCGCAACGATCCCTTCCTGGAGCAGCCGCAGCGCAAAGATGAGTTCGCCGCGGAAGAGATCCGGGCGCCGACCGGTGTAAGCTTGCGTCGCCAGCACGCGGATCACGTCGTGGCGCGGGCGATGGCTGCCAAACGCGGTCTCGCGACCCCAGATTGCCAGGACGGCGGCGCGGTCGACTGAGACCTGCTGCTCGACGCGGTCGAGGATCGCTTTGTGGCGGGCTGCAAGTTCCCGGCCCTGCTTGGCGAGACGCGCGATCTGTTCGCGGTTGATGTACTGCTCGGGCGTGCGGCTGAACTCGGCTTGGCCGCCCGGCCGTGGCTCCTGCTTGCCGGGCAGGATCAGGTCGGGGAGCGCCAGGTCGGGCTCGACGCCGGCAAAGGCGCGGTCGAAGGTGGCGCGGGTGATGCCGGCGCGTTCGGCGTCGGTCCAAAAGCTCTCGAGCCATGTCTTGAACGACGGCTGCGATTGGGCCGTGGCTCCCCCATTAATTTGAGCGGCCACCAGGAAGATCGCGATAGCCAGCATCGCGGCCGCACCGATCCGTGCCCGCAAACTCCAATCTGCTGATGTCGCGGGGCGGCGCAACCGGCGGCGTCTCCATCGTTTCGGCACGGTTCATCCGGCCGACTCAGCTTCTGATACCACGAACCAAAATTCAGCCGAAGCGGGCCGATTTAGGGCCGAGAGGCGTTTCTGTCCGCGCCACTCTGCGAGCCAGGATGCTCATTGTCTCTCGAGGTCTTCGGCTGGTAGAAAGGCGCGCTTGTCTGTTCCATCAGGCGTACGACCACTTTGCCCGCAGGCCCGGAGCCGATTTCATGACCACCCCGCCGCGACCCATTCGTAAGGCCGTATTTCCCGTCGCCGGCCTCGGCACCCGCTTTTTGCCGGCCACCAAAGCCGTTCCCAAGGAAATGCTGACCGTCGTCGACCGGCCGGTCATACAACACGTCGTCGACGAGGCCCGGGCCGCGGGCATCGAGCACTTCATTTTCGTCACGGGTCGCAACAAGGGCGTCATCGAAGATCATTTCGACAGCCAGTTCGAACTCGAACGGACGCTCGCCGAACGCAATAAGCACGCCGAGTTGGCCGCCCTTATGAAGGATCTCCCGCAGGCCGGCCAGGCGAGCTTTACTCGCCAGCAGGCGCCGCTTGGACTTGGTCATGCAGTGTGGTGTGCGCGCGATATCGTCGGCGACGAGCCGTTCGCGGTATTGCTGCCGGATATGCTCCACCATGCCGCAACGCCGTGCCTTGCGGACATGATCGCGTCCTACAACCAGCACGGCGGCAATCACATCGCCGTGGCGCCCGTGCCGGACGACCAAACGCATATGTATGGCATCGTCGGCGTCGAGGATCGCGCGGCCAAGGCGTCCCGCATCACCAGCATGGTCGAGAAGCCGCCGAAGGGCAGCGCACCCTCGAACTTGCACGTCACTGGCCGCTACATCCTGCAGCCGCAAATTTTCGATCTGCTCGGCACGCAGGACAAGGGCGCCGGCGGCGAGATCCAGCTCACCGATTCGATGATCAAGCTGGCGGCGACGCCCGGCCAGGCGTTCTGGGCCGACCGCTTCGACGGCAAGATCTACGATTGCGGCTCCAAGATCGGCTTCCTCACGGCGAACGTCGCCTATGCGCTCGAGCGGCCCGACCTCGGACCGGCATTCGCTGCCGAGATCAAGGCGCTGTTGCAGTAAGGAGCGTGCGGGGTGCTTGGTTCGCGTGGCGTCGTCGCCAATCCTGATCTGCTGTGGTCGGTCGAGACGCTCCGGGCCGCCCTTGGCAAGCCGGGCGTTTCAATTGTCGACACGCGTCCCGCTGAGCTGTTCGCGTCGGGATGCATCCCCGGTGCTCGTCACTTCGATCCCTACTTCGTCAACTGCGATGACACCGATCCGGGGCCGCTCGCGTCGTTCACGCGCATGTGGGCGAACATGCTGGGATGGCGCGGCGTGAAGCCGAGCGACACGATCGTTTTCTACGGTGCCTTCACCGACATGTGCGCGGCGCGTGGTTTTTGGTTCGCCGAATACCTTGGATGCAACTGTGTGCATGTGCTCGATGGCGGCATCAAAGCATGGTCTGAAGCGGGGCTCCCGATCGAGCGCGCGAGTGTACCGCCGCAACCAAACAAGTTCCCGTTCGAGGCGGTCCCGGGTCGCGTTGCGACATACGCCAGCCTCCTCGACGCGATCGACGATCAGCACTGCATCATCCTCGACAATCGTAGCCGGGCCGAGTTTATCGGCGAGGACCGCCGGGCCAAGTTCGGCGGCGCCATCCCATCCGCCCGTCTTTGCGATTGGGACGACCTCTACGATCACGCGACGGGCCGCATGAAGCCCGCGAGCGTTCTGCGCGACATTTTCGAGGCTCACGGTGTGACACCGGACAAGGAAATCACGGTCTACTGCAATACCGGCTTCCGCTCCGCCCACGCCTATCTGGCGCTGCGGCTGCTGGGTTACCCCAGCGTGCGCAACTACGTCGGCTCCTGGCAGGAGTGGGGCAACCGCGACGGCCTTCCCATCGTGCGCCCGGATTGACACCCGCGCCACAAATTCGCCCGCCCCGATTTGCCGCGCCTATCACCATGTTGCACAGTGCCTCCAGACCATTCCGGAGGAGCACACCATGGCGAGTACGCAATCCACGCTGCCCAGCGGCATCTTCACGATCCAGGCGCAGGAGCGGATCGTATTCGGCGAGCCGGCCGGCAAAGCGTTGCTGGCGGAAATTGAGCGCCTCGGCGCGCGGCGCGTGTTCCTCACCTCGACGCGGTCGCTCGCCAAGCTCGCGAACGGACCATTGCAGAAGATCGAAGCGGCGCTCGGCGCACTGCATGTCGGCACCTTCAGCGCGATCTCATCTCACAGCCCGCGCGAGGACGTCATCGCGGGCGCGATGGCGGCACGCGCGGCCG
>LNEA01000455.1 GCA_001464855.1 Rhizobiales bacterium Ga0077530 | reverse complement strand
GTCGCCGGCTTCATCGGCTCACCTGCGATGAATCTTTTGCCCGGCTCCACCGGTGACGGCGGGTTCATTGCCGACGGTGGCGCGAAACTGCCGATGCCGCCGACCGCACGCAACGGCGCCGGCTATTACGGCATCCGCCCTGAGCATCTTCGCCTCGCGACCGCTGGCGACGGTGGAATAGCGGCCACCGTCCAGCTCATCGAGCCCACGGGCTCGGAGACGCAAGTCATGATGCGCATCGGCTCGACGCCGTTGGTCGGCGCGTTCCGCGAGCGCGTTTCCGCCAAGCCCGGCGAAACGATCCACGTCGCCCCGGATCTCGGCCTCGTTCACCTGTTCGAGAAAGGCTCCGGTCAGCGTCTCGCAAGCTAATACCCAAGAACAAAAAGAAAGATTCAAACTCTCAACAACTAGGGAAGGAAATACCATGGCTCTTATTACCCGGCGTACAGCCCTGCAGCTCGGCGCCAGCGCCGCTGCACTCGGCGCGTCCAGTGGCTTCGCTTTTGCCCAGTCCAACATCAAGACGGCCACCGCAACGGCACCGAAGCTGCCGATCGAGAAGGGCGCGACGCTGCGGATGCTCCGACCGGTGCGCTTCGTGCAGCCGGACGAAGATGTGTTCCGCGCCAACTGCGCCAAATTCGCCAAAGAGACAGGCGTCGAAGTGAAAGTCGACTTCGTCGGCTGGGAAGACATCACGCAGCAGACGGCCGTCACCGCGAACACCGGCGCCGGTCCCGACGTGATCATCGGGTTCAACGAGGCGCCCCACATCTACACCGACAAGCTCAACGATCTCTCCGACGTCGCTGAGTACATCGGGACGAAGTACGGTGGCTGGCTGCCGCTCGCGCAGAAGTACGGCAAGAAGCACGGCACCAACAATTGGATCGGACTGCCCTTCGGCGCGTCCGGTGGTCCGCTGGTCTGGCGCAAGTCGGCGGTCGAAGCTGCTGGCTTCAAAGCGCCGCCGGATGATCACGCTGGCTTCCTCGACCTCTGCCGGAAGCTCAAAGCCGCCAACAAGCCGGCCGGCTTCGCGCTCGGCAACGCGGTGGGCGATGGCAACGGCTTCGCCAACTGGCTGATCTGGTCGCATGGTGGCTTCCTCGTCGATCCCGACAACAAGGTCGCGATCAACAGCAAAGAAACCGTCGAAGCCCTCACGTACTTGAAGGGCCTCTACGAAACCTTCGTGCCAGGCACGATCGCCTGGGGTGACATCAGCAACAACCGCGCATATGCCGCAAATGAGTGCTGGCTGACTGCGAACGGCGTGTCGATGTACTTCGCACTAAAGCGTGATCCGAAACTCGCCGAGATTGCCGAGGACACGCAGCACTCGCTGCTTCCGACCGGCAAGCTGGACGTTTCGCCGATGGCCGGCCTGACGCTCAACGCCATGTGCTTCAAGCACAGCAAGTTCCCGAATGCGGCGAAAGCCCTGCTCGCGTTCCTGCTGGAGAAGGAGCAGTACGATCCCTGGCTGCAGGCGAATCTCGGTTACTGGTCACAACCGCTCGAGAACTATTCGACGAGCGCCGTCTGGGAGAGCGATCCGAAGGTTGCGCTGTTCAAGAACGTGATGAAAAGCAACTTCTGGATCGGCTACAAGGGCCCGATCAGCCAGGCCTCCGCCGCCGCCAACGCCGACTACATCATGGTTCAGATGTGTGCGTCGGTTGCCTCGGGCCAGGCGACGCCGCAGGCTGCAGCTGCAGAAGCAGAACGTCGCGCGAAGCGCTTCTTCCGCTAAGCAGAAACGGAACCGGCAGTGCCTTTCACGGGCACTGCCGCCACCCGCAGGATTGTCTGCACCATGACCGACGCCTCGATCACTTCGAACTGGGCCCAACGCCGCGCCGATCCCTCGTGGATCGTGCGTCTGTTCGACTGGAAGCCGTTCCTCGTCACGATCTGTCTGCTGCCCGCAGTCGGATTGCTGATGACCTTCCTGACCTATCCCCTTGGCCTCGGCATCTTCCTGGCGTTCACGGACACCACGATCGGCCGCAAAGGGATCTGGGTCGGCCTGGAAAATTTCCAGTACCTGTTCACCGATCCGATCTTCTGGAATGCTGTGTTTTTCAGCGTTTTCTACACCGGCATCGCGACCGTCGGTAAATTCGGCCTTGGCCTGTGGCTGGCCTTGCTGCTGAACAACCACCTGCCCTTCAAGAGCCTCCTGCGCGCGATCATCCTGTTGCCGTGGATCGTGCCGACCGTGCTTTCGGCCATCGCATTCTGGTGGATCTACGATCCGCAGTTCTCGATCATTTCCTACCTGCTCATCGAATCGGGCCTTCGAACGACCAACGTCGACTTCATCAACACCGCGTGGCCCGCACGCTGGTCGCTGATCGCCGCCAACATCTGGCGCGGCATTCCGTTTGTGGCGATCTCGCTGCTCGCCGGGCTTCAGACCATCTCGCCGTCGCTCTACGAGGCCGCCATGCTCGACGGCGCCACGCCGTGGCAGCGCTTCCGCTACATCACCTTCCCGATGCTGCTCCCGATCCTCGCGATCGTCATGACCTTCAGCATCATCTTCACGTTCACGGACTTCCAGCTCGTCTATGCGATCACGCGCGGCGGTCCGGTGAACTCGACTCACTTGCTGGCGACGCTGGCCTTCCAGCGCGGCATCCCCGGCGGTCAACTCGGAGAGGGCGCAGCGATCGCCGTCTCGATGATCCCCTTCCTCGTCTTCGCGACACTGTTCAGCTATTTCGCCCTCGCGCGGCGTAAGTGGCAGCAGGGAGAATCAAATGACTGACGCTGCTGCTGCGCCCCCCGCGGAGACTAAGGGATCGGCGAGTGCCGTGCCGGAGACGATGGCCTGGGACTCGCGCTCGCGGCGTATGGTCGTGCTGTGGATTCCGCTGGCTTGCTTCGTGATCATCCTTTTGTTCCCGTTCTACTGGATGACCGTGACGGCGTTTAAGCCGGACGCCGAGCTTTACAATTTCGCCGAGCACAATCCCTTCTGGATCAGCTCGCCGACGCTCGACCACATCTATCTGCTGCTCTTCAAGACGTCGTATCCGAAGTGGCTCAAGACGACGATGATGGTGGCGTTCGGCGCGACCTTCCTCTCCCTCTTCGCCAGCACGCTCGCCGCCTACGCGATCCAGCGGTTGCGCTTCCAAGGCAGCCAGTACGTCGGACTTGCGATCTATCTGGCTTATCTGGTGCCGCCGTCGATCCTGTTCATTCCGCTCGCGACGATGGTCGTGCAGCTCGGACTGTTCGACAGTCCGCTGGCGTTGATCCTCGTCTACCCGACCTTCCTTATTCCGTTCTGCACGTGGCTGCTGATCGGCTACTTCAAGTCGATCCCCTATGAGCTGGAGGAGTGTGCGCTCATCGACGGCGCCACGCGTCTCCAGATCCTCCGCCGCATCACGCTGCCGCTTGCCGTGCCTGGTCTGATCTCAGCCGGCATCTTCTCATTCACGCTCTCGTGGAACGAGTTCATCTACGCGCTTGCCTTCATCCAGAGCAGCGAGAACAAGACCGTACCGGTCGCTATCCTGACCGAGCTGGTTACCGGCGACGTCTATCAGTGGGGTGCGCTGATGGCGGGATCGCTGCTCGGTTCGCTGCCGGTCGCGATCTTCTATTCCTTCTTTGTCGACTACTACGTGTCGTCCCTCACGGGCGCCGTGAAGGAATAGGCATCGCTGCGGAACCGGCGGGCGCGCTGCGCGATTGCGCGCGCGTCCGACCTATTTTGTAAACCCGAGCAGCCTGGGCATGAAGAGCACCGTCTCCGGCACGAAGGCGATGAACAGCATCGTCACGATGATCGCCGCGAGGAATGGCAGCAACGGCTTCAAAAGCTGATCCATCGACAGCTTACTTATCGCCATGCCAACGAACAGACACAGCCCGACCGGCGGCGTGATGTGGCCGATCGCTGAAGCGATCACACAAACCATACCGAAATGGATGGGATGAATGCCCGTCGCCTGCGCAACCGGCAGCAGAACCGGCACCGTCACCAGGATAATCTCGGAGGGCGTGAGGAACGTCCCGAGCATGATGTAGAGGCCCATCACGATCACGATGAACAGCCACCATGACGGCGAGATAGACGCGATCGCCTCGGCTACGTGATGAGGGAACTTGGAGTACGACAGAACCCAGCCAAAGGCGCCGACGAAGCCGATGATGAGGCCGATGACCCCGGAGAGGCGGGCGGAGTCGGCGAAGATGGCCGGCAGCTCCTTCAGAGCTGGCTCGCGATAGAAAATCGGCGGAATGACGAGCGCGTAGACCACTGCGACCGCCGCGGCCTCCGTGGGCGTGAACCATCCGAATAGGATTCCGCCCATGATGATCACCGGGATCAGCAGCGCCGGCATCGCTCTGCCGAGGACGCGCATAAATTCAGGCAGCGTCGGCGGTTCCTCGCGGGGGTAGTTGCGCTTCTTCGCGATAATGAACACCGGCACGGCCATGCCGGCGCTGATTAGAATTCCAGGAATGATGCCGGCGGCAAACATCGCCGCCACGGATTCATCGGCCATCCAGGCGTAGATGACGGCAATAATCGACGGCGGGATGATTGGCGCGACAACGGCCGTTGAGACGGTGAGCGCTGTTGCGAAATCGAGATCGTAGCCCTTGCGCACCATCTGCGGCACCAGGAAAGTGCCGAGCGCAGAAACGTCGGCCACCGCCGAGCCGGAAATGCCGCCAAAGAACATGCTGTCGAGCACGTTGACGTAGGCAAGCCCGCCGCGAAAGCGTCCGACCAGTGCCGTCGCGAGATCGATGAGCACGCGTGCGACGCCGCCACGGGCAGCGATGTTGCCGGCAAGAATAAATAGCGGCGCGGAAAGCAGCAGAAACGAATCCGAGAGCAGCCCAACGAAGCGCGTCGGTATGATGATCGGATTGAGCGCTGGATAAAAAAACGCGGCGCCGAGAGCGCCAACGCCGAGGGCGAGACTGATCGGCATCCCGAGCAGCAAAAAAATAAAGAAGATGATCAGGAGGGTCTCGGCCATATCGACTTCACCGCTTGGATCAGGTTGCGCAGCATCGGTAGAATGAGCAGCGCCGACCCGACCGGGATGGCGGCGAAGACATAGCCGAGCGGCAGTTCGAGCCCGGCGCTGGTCTGGAGCTGTGCGTTTGGCACCAGGACCCAACTCAGCTTGATCAGGTACGCGAGAAACAGGATGCCGGAGAGATTGACGAAAGCGGATGTGGCCGCTCGGCCCCGAGGTCCGAGCAGATTGACGAAATAGTCGAGAACGGTGTGCTCACGCCGGTACATCGCGGAAGCCGCCCCGATCATGACGAGCCACACGAAAAGGTAGCGCGGGATCTCGTCGATACCGTCGATCGGGCTGCGCCCGAGAAAGCGCATGACCACTTGGAAGAACACGGCCACAGTCATGATCGCGAGGATCGCTCCCCCCACATGACCGAGCCCGTCATAGACCCGGCGCCAGACCGGGGATTCGCGGTCCGCGTCCGGCGGACCGCTCTCTGGTGCTGCAGCCATCGCCGCTACTTCACGGCCATGATGTAGTCGACCATGGACTTTGCATTCTTGCCCGCAGCCGACGCATAGAACTCATCATAGACGCCCTTTGTTGCAGCCAAGAATGGGGCCGCGTCGGGCTTCGTGATGGTCACGCCCTTCGCGCGCACCTCATCCTGAAGCGACTTGTCTTCGTCGCGGATGAACTTGCGATTGAAGTCGCGCGCGTGCGTCCAGGCGTCCTCGACAGCCTTCTTTCCGGCTGCGTCGAGTTTGTTCCACGAGGCCTTCGACATGATCAGCGCGACGGCCTGATGCGTATGGCGCACGTCGGCGACGAACTTCACGATGTCGTAGAATTTGTTGTGATAATAGGTGTTTATACCGCCCTCGCCGAAGTCGATCACTTTGGTCTGAAGCGCTGTCGCGACCTCTGGAAATGCAATCGGCGTCGAGATCATGCCGAGCGCCTTGAATGTCGCGACAAGGATCTTGTCCTCCTGGACGCGGATCTTCTTGCCCTTGATGTCGGCGAGACCATCGATCTTGTAGTGGCCGTAAATGCCGCGATACCCGGCAGCAATGAAACCTATGAGCTTGAAACCCTTCTTGTCGAGCACATCGGCATAGAATTTCGTCAGCGTGTCGCCGCCGTCGAGCGCCTTGAAGACGTGGTCGTAGTCGCGGAATATGTAGGGTAGCTGGAACACCGACATCTCGGGGACCAGCGTTGCGAGAGGGGCGGTCGTGATCGGGCCAAGGTCGACGGCGCCGAGCTGGATCTGCTGGGAGACCTCCCGCTCGCCACCGAGTGCACCGGAGTGATGGTGGGTGACCTTGATCTTGCCGCCGCTCAATTCAACGAGTTTTTCGTTGAATGCATTGGCCGCTAGCGTCGTCCCGTGTTTGGCCGGATTGACGTTCCCCATCGACAATTCCTGGGCGAGCGTCGGCGTTCCGGGACTGACGAATGCAAAAAAGGCGAACAGAGAAAAAGACGCAATTCGGCTATTGCGAACGATCGACATCGCTGAACCTCCCTATCGCGGCAATCGGCGGATTTTTTGTTTTTCCGTTTTGTTGACGGGCCGCGTAGCCCAATCCTGAGTTATGCCGGGCGCAAATTCAAGCACCTTCTCGCGCGATTGCGAAGCGGCGCGGGCTGGCTGTCGTCCAAGCAACCCGATCGACGGGCGACGAATTGACCTTTGGGTGGGGCGGGCGGTTCACGATCGCGCGCATTTCCTGATATGATTTGGACAGTCAGCATGGATCGAGCGGCAGGTAGCCAGCCCCGCCATTACGGACAGGATCAAGGATGAAGAGAAGGCAGGAAACGCACGTCGGCGCGTTGGAGTCTTTTGCCATCGGCGCGATCCGGATCGTTCAGGTCGGGCGGCGCGAAATTGGCATTTTGCGCAGCGATGACGCGACGGTGCACGCCCTGTTGAATGTGTGCCCGCATCGCGGCGCCCCCGTCTGCAAGGGGAAGATCGGTGGCACCATGCTCCCGAGCGCGCCGGGTGAGTTGGTTTATGGCAACGATGGCAAGGTGCTCAAGTGCCCATGGCATGGCTATGAATTCGACATCGAAACCGGGGCCAGCCTGTTCGGCATCATGCGCGGGCGCCTGCACAAGTTTGAAACCGAGATCCGCGACGGCGAAGTGTACGTGTCGGCCTGAAGGCCACGCCCCCAAAAAGAGGAACGTCCCATGAGCACTGAAACACTGTCGACAGAGCGGCCCATATCGCCAGCGACTGAGCGACTGAGCATCGTCGATTGCGACGTTCATCCGATCGTCAAGGGCGGCATGAACTCGCTATTCCCGTACATGCCCATCGCATGGCAGAAGCGGCTGAAGCAGAAGGCCGCCGAGATCGTAACCGTGGCGCCGCTGACATTGCGCTTCGAGCATCCGAACGGCTCGGCGTTGCGCAGCGATGCGGCGACGCCCTCAGGTGGACCGGGCGGCTCGGACCCTGACTACATAAAAACAGATCTGCTCGACAAGCATGACATCGACATCGCAATCCTCAATTGCCTTCAGCCGGGTGCGATGGCTGCAGCGCTTGCCGGCCCTGACGAAAGCGTCGTCATGTGCTCGGCCTTCAACGACTTCTTCCTCGACAACTGGAAGCTGACGGGCAGTGGGCCTCTGCGCCTGGCCATTTCCGTACCGGTGCAGGATCCTGTCGCGGCCGCCGCGGAAATACGCCGCCTCGCCAAGAATCCTGCCGTGGCCGCCGTCTCGTTGCCGCTCATCAACATCCGCATGGGCAATCGATACTATTATCCGATCTACGAGGAGGCGCACCGCTGTGGCCTCCCCATTCTGCTACACGTCACAGGCACCGACAGCATCTACTATGGCGCGCCACATGCTGCGGTGGGCCTTCCCGAGAGCTACATCGAGCGTTACGTTTCTCTCTCTCAGATCGCCGAGTCCAACATCTCCAGCCTCATTTTCTCGGGCACGTTCGAGAAATTTCCCGGATTGAAGTTCCTGTTCGCCGAGTACGGTTTCGCGTGGATCCTGCCGCTGCTGTGGCGGATGGATCGGACCTGGCGCAGCCTGCGCCACGAAACGCCCTGGGTTAAGAAATCGCCGATTGAGTATGTCCATGAGAACGTCCGCCTCTCGACGCAACCGCTCGATGAACCGGAGCGACCCGAGGACCTTCACACGCTGATTAAATTGTTCGGGTACGACCTCCTCATGTTCTCCTCCGACTATCCTCATTGGGACAACGACATGCCGGAGCAGAGCCTGCGGACGCTGCCGCTCGAGGCACGGCGCAAGATTTTCGGCGACAACGCTCGCAAGGTCTTGCGGCTCTAGTCGCTTTTGATCGTGGCCGCGAAAAGCAGAAAGCCCTCGAATCGATCGAGGGCTTTCTTTGTATTCGCAGAATGTGCGGAGCGGTGGTTTTACCGATCCGCGAGTCCGAGCAGCGGGGTGATGCGACGGAAAGCGACGCGGCGGTTGAACCGATCCGGCTCCTGCGTCTCCACCTTCAAGAACTGTTCGCCATAGCCCTGCGTCACGAGATTCTCGATCGGAACCTGGAACTGTGACATCAGGATCTCCGCCACCGCTTCGGCGCGACGGTCCGAGAGCGTCAGGTTGTCCTCATCAGAGCCGACAGCGTCGGTATGCCCTTCGATCAGGAACACCTCGGCTTCGTTGCGCTGAAGCATCCGCTCGATGATACGCGCGAGACGCTCGAGTTTGGGATACTGATCAGGCCCAACCTCGAAGGATCCGAACTCGAAGTTGATGGTATCGAGATCGATCCGGCGCATGTACTCGCGCAGCGGCCGACTGTAGCGGATCTCCTCGAGCGAATAGGGCCGCTCGAGCTGCGCCAC
>LNEA01000454.1 GCA_001464855.1 Rhizobiales bacterium Ga0077530 | reverse complement strand
GACGCGGTGCGGAATGCGATAGAATTTGCTCTGCGCAACATCCATGATGCCAAATGCAGTGCCGCCCCCTGCGCTCCCGCCACCGCGGAGGAGTTTGCCAATCCGCCGCTGACCATCGCCGAAGCGCGACGGGCGATGGACGCGGCATTGGAATCGGCCGGGTGGAGATGGTGCGGTATCGCCAACAGGGAACGGTTATTCGATGACTTCATGCGCGATGCCCGGAACGTTCAGAAATACGACGTTCGAAAACGGCGTGGAAGCAGAGCGTGCGTTTGACCGAAGCGGCCGATCGTGCCCGCCGCAAACGAAAAAGAAGCTTGAAGCCGAGGCGGCACAGAAGTTCAACAACCGTCCATAGGTATCGCCCGCCTCACGCTCACTCTGCGGTCCGTCGGTTCCCGCGACGTTCATGCTGCACCTGCTCAGGGAAGCTTAGGGTCAGAAGCGGTCCACCCGGTCACCACATCCCGAACTACCGGCACGCCCCCGCCGACTTCACTTGTGGAGCCAGACGCGCGGCGAACAGCGCATGGCCACCGGCGCCGAAATGTTGGCCATCCGATAAGCGGTGCGCACGGGCGATCTGTCCGAGCTGGTCCAGCATCACCACTTTGACGCCACGCGCAGAGGCGATCTGCCTGATGCGAGCGATGTTGCCTGCGCGATTGCCGCCTTCGCCTCGGCGCTGGTCGTTGCCACCCGGCTGCAGGATCAGCACGCGCGTGTCCTTGTCGAGCGCGCTCGGCAATCGCGCCAGCATTCCCCCGGTCGTGTCGCCGGCAATGCCCGCATTCTTGACGCTGACCTTGCAGCCCTGTGACCGCAAGAGCCGTTCGAGCTGAGCCGGGTAGGCCTGCCCGACGCTGACGCCATCGGGTGTACTGCCGCGGCCGCGGCCATAGGTGTTGCTCGCCCCGAGGGCGACGATTTCCGCAGCTTGCGCGACCGAGCATGTGGCAACGCAGAATAACACAGCCAACGATCCCAATCGCATCATGTTCTCCCCCATGGTTGGCGGGCCAAAGTATAGGATGCTGACGTGGCGGAGCGAGGTCAAGTGAGGACGGCGCGCCTTCAGAATGGCAGCCGCGCGTTCTCCTTGACCTCCTTCATCACGAAGAAGGTGCGGGTCTGTCGGACGCCAGGCAATGCAATCAACTTCTGGCCGTGCAGCTTGTTGAAGTCCGCCATGTCGCGTACGCGAATTTTCAGCAGGTAGTCGAAATCTCCAGCGACCAGGTTGCAGTCGAGCACGTCCTTCATCGCGAGGACCGCACCCTCGAAGGCGGCGAAGCTTTCCGGCGTCGAGCGGTCGAGCACGACCCCGACCATGACGAGCGCGCCGAGGCCGACGGCCGCAGGCGCGATCTCGGCACGCACGCCCGTGACTGTGGCACGTGGCGGGGCTGACGCTGACGCGCAAGGCTAGTTCGGCGTTGGTCAACCGACCCTCAGCCTGGAGGGCGCGGAGGATCTTGACGTCGATACGGTCCAGTGCGGGCGTGGAAGAATCTTCCATCTTATACTCATTAATCGGTGCCATTAGTCGATAAGACTAAGTAGCATTGATCTGCGACAAAACAAAATGAGCTAAATTCGAGAGCACCATTCCCGCGTCAGCGCCTATGATTGGGTCCTCAAATCCATACGGAGTAGGACCGATGTCGCTGCTGAAAAAATTCGAACGCTACCCGCTGACGTTTGGCCCGACGCCGATCGAGCATTTGCCGCGGCTCAGCGCGGCGCTCGGCGACAAGGTTCAGATCTACGCCAAGCGCGACGACTGCAACTCGGGCCTCGCCATGGGCGGCAACAAGCTCCGGAAGCTCGAATACAT
>LNEA01000453.1 GCA_001464855.1 Rhizobiales bacterium Ga0077530 | reverse complement strand
GTGCGCAATCACTACGTCGGCCGCACGTTCATCGAGCCGGAGCAGCAGATCCGCGCGCTCGGCGTCAAGCTCAAGCATTCGGCCAACGTCGGCGTCATCCGCGGCGCCCGGGTCGTGCTGATCGACGACAGCGTCGTGCGCGGAACCACGTCAAAGAAGATAGTGACGATGATCCGTGACGCCGGCGCCAAGGAGGTCCACATGCGGATCTCAAGCCCGCCGATCAAGTTTCCAGATTTCTACGGCATCGACACACCGCGCACCGAGGAGCTGCTGGCCTCCAACATGTCCGTTGAAGAGATGCGCGAATTCATGGGTGCCGATAGCCTCGCGTTCCTCTCCGTCGACGGCACCTATCGGGCCATGGGCGTCGACCGCCGCGACGCCAAGAACCCCCAGTTCACCGACCACTGCTTCAACGGCAGCTATCCGACGCGCCTCGTCGACCGCGACGGCTCCAACGGCTACCAGCTCTCGCTCCTCGCTGAAGTGAGCTGATTCCTCACTCCGACTCCGCCGCACCGCAGCACGGATCTTGGCCGGCGCTTGCCCGGACCAACCGAGCCATGTCTGGCACGCGCATCGCCCTCGCCGCACAGCACCTCGCTGTCCGACGGGATTGCACGGCGAGACAGCGTGGCACACAATGCCCTCCGTCCACCGACCTGCAACGGGTGCTCCCATGAAACTCATCGATGCTGCCCGTGTCATCCGATCGAAGAACGCCGGGCCGACCCAGGTCACCTGCGATCTGATGTTCGATACGCGCGAACTTTATGAGCGCGCCCTTGCCGCCCCCAGCCTCAAGGCGGCCGTCATTGCCCAGCGCTTCAACGTCGCCGAAGCGGAAATCATCCCCTATCCCGCCGCCAACGCCATCAAGATCGTGATCCCTCGCCGCATCATCGCCGGATCGCCCGGCGATACCGATGTCTACGGCGCGCAGCAACATCGGCCTCTCCTGGACATCGAGATATGAGCGCCTTCGCCAAGACGATCGACACCTGGAAACGTGAACGCGGCCCGCTGCGGATCATCTCCGCGTCGGGGCAGCTCGGCTATGGCATCCCGGAGCCGGCATTCCGCGCCGGCCTCGCGCGCCGCCCGCACCTGATCGGTGCCGACATGGGATCGGTCGATCCCGGCCCGTACTACCTCGGCGCCGGCAAGCTCGCGACGGCGCGGCGCTCATCGAAGCGCGACCTGTCGCTGGCCGTCATCGGCGCGGTGCGCAACGGCATCCCGCTCATCATCGGCACCGCCGGCACCGGCGGCGGCGATCCCCACCTCGCGGAAACGGTCGAAATCATCCGCGAGATCGCGCGCGAGAACGGCCTCAACTTCCGCCTCGCCACGATCAACGCCGAGATGCCGCGCGATGTCATCAAGGCCGCCGTGCGCGCCGGCAAGACCGTGCCGATCGGCCCGATCGAGCCGCTGACCGAGGCGACCATCGACGGCGCCGCGCGCATCGTCGGCCAGATGGGGATGGAAGCGTTCCAGCGCGCCATCGACCTCGAACCCGACATCATCATCGCCGGTCGCGCCTGCGACACCGCGATCTATGCGACGCTGCCGCAGCGCCTCGGCTTCGATGTCGGCACCGCGCTTCAGATGGCCAAGATCATCGAGTGCGCGTCATTGTGCTGCGAGGGCGGCGGTCGCGACACGATGCTCGGCACGCTCGAAGGCAACAGCTTCGTCCTCGAAAGCATGAATCCGGCGCGGCGTGCGACGCCGATGTCGGTTGCCGCCCACAGCCTCTACGAGCAAGCCGATCCGCTGTCGGTCGCCGAGCCGGAAGGCACGCTCTACCTCTCCGACGCCAAGTACGAAGCGGTCGATGACCGCCGCGTCCGCGTGTCGGGCGGTCGCTGGGAGCCGGCCAAGCAGTTCACCGTCAAGATAGAGGGCGCAACACATCTCGGCGCGCGCGCTGTGATGGTCGCCGGCTCGACCGACCCCGTATTCATCGCCAAGGCGCCGGAAATCGCCGCCAGCGTCGAAGCGATGATCCGCGAGCTGGTGCCGCCGAATCCGAAACGGCCTTATGAGCTGTTCTTCCGCTTCTACGGCCTCGGCGTCGTCGGCGGCCAGCCCGTGACGACGATTCCGGAGGAAGTCGGCGTCCTCGTCGAATGCATCGGCGAGACCGAGGAAGAAGCCCGCGCCGTCGTGGCGACAGCGAAGCAGTACCTGCTCCACGCGCCGTTCCCCGGTCGCATCTCGACCGCCGGCAACCTCGGCTTCCCGTTCACGCCGCCGGAGATGACCGCCGGTGACGCCTACCGCTTCAGCATCTACCACATCATGGAGGTCGACGACCTCGCGCCACTTTTTCCCGTGTCGATCGAAACCATCGGCGGGTAACACGCCAGCCAACAAATACTCAGGGAGCACGCCATGGATCTTCACCTCGCCGGCAAGAAAGTCCTCGTGACCGGTGGCTCCAAGGGCATCGGCGGCGCGATCGGCGAAGCCTTCGCCGCCGAGGGCGCCAACGTCATCCTGGTCTCGCGCAGCGCCGAGACGCTCGCCGCCACCGCCGACGGCATCCGCTCGCGCCATCAGGCCAACGTCATGACACACGCCGCCGATCTCTCGCAGGAAGCCGCCCGCGCCGACACGATGGCGCGCTTCCCCGATATCGACATCCTCGTCAACAACGCCGGTGCGATCCCCGGCGGCAGCATTCTCGACATCACGATGGAGCAGTGGACCAATGCCTGGGCGCTGAAGGTCATGGGCTATGTGCACATGACGCAGCTCGCGCTCCAGCAGATGAAGCCGCGCAAATCGGGCACCATCGTCAACATCATCGGCATGGCCGGGCCGGCGCCGCGATGGGACTACATCTGCGGCTCGATGGGCAATGCCGGCCTCAACGCTTTCACCAAGGGCATCGGCGCGGGTGCTGCCGACTTCGGCGTCCGCGTGTTCGGCATCAACCCTGCCGCGACGCGCACCGACCGCATCATGACGCTCAGCAAGACGCGCGCGAAAACCACGCTCGGCGATGAGAACCGCTGGGAGGAGCTGCTCGGCAGCTTGCCGTTCGGGCGTCTCAAAGAGCCCGAGGAAGTTGCCGCGCTGACGGTGATGCTGTCGGCGCCGCAAGTCGCGTACCTCTCGGGCACGGTCATCGACATGGACGCGGGCGGTCAGTTCCGGCGGTAGCGTAGGACTCGTGTGATGGGCATCGACACCACGCGCACGATCGAGATCAAGCAGTCTCCGTGGGAGATGTTGAAGCTGCTGGCGATCGGCATCGGCTTCATCGCCACGTCGATCTTCATCGCGTACCAGGGTAGCGTCCTCTACATCGCCATTGGTATTTTCGGGCTGGTGTTCTTCGGCGCGCTGACGCTTTTCGTGATCTGGCGCTTGCTGACGCAGTTCGGTGCGGTCGTCACGATCTCGCCCGGAGGTGTCCGCGACAAACGAGTCGCCGCCGACACGATCCCCTGGTCGGCCATCACCGATATCTCGACGTGGTCGGCTTACAACCAGCCCGCGATCATCCTGGCGATCCGGCCGGAGGTCGAAAAGCGCCTGAAGCTGTCGATGATCACCGCCGATGGCCTCGCCATCGCCTCGCAAGGCCTCAGTCTAGGGCACGATGCTCTACTCGATACGCTCCTTGCGTACTGGCACCGCGCGGGAGGCGGTCCGGACTAGGAAAGAGGCTGAAGCGCCACTGGACGACCTCGCCCCGGCCCCCTAAGACAGCGCCAACGCTGACTTTCGAGCCACCAGGGCTTTCCCATGTTCGACATCAAGGCCATTCGCGACAATCCGACCGCGTTCGATGCTGGTCTCAAGCGGCGCGGGCTCCATCCGCTGTCGGCCGGACTGATCGCCAAGGACGAGGAACTGCGCGCGATCAAGACGCGGCTGCAGGAAGCGCAGGCGCGGCGCAACGCGGCGTCGAAGGAGATCGGCAAGGCCAAGGGCGCCAAGGACGAGGCGCTGGCGGCGAAGCTGATGGCCGAGGTCGGCGCGCTGAAGGATCAGCTTCAGGCGGACGAGGACGAGCAGCGCAGGCTCGAAGCGGACCTGGAGCGCGAGCTCGCCGTCATCCCGAATATCCCGCTCGCCGAGGTGCCCGAGGGTGCCGACGAGAAAGCGAACGTCGAAGTCCGCCGGTGGGGCGATCCGAAGAAAGTGCCGGGGGCGCGGATGAATAAGCCGCGTCAGCACTTCGAGATCGGCGAAGCGTTGGGGTTGATGGACTTTGAGTCGGCGGCGCGAATTTCCGGCGCGCGCTTCGTGGTGCTCAAAGGTGCGCTGGCGCGGCTCGAGCGCGCGCTCGGCATGTTCATGCTCGATATTCATACCGGCGAGTTCGGCTACACCGAATGCCAAGTGCCACTGCTGGTGCGTGATCCCGCGATGCGCGGCACGGGGCAGTTGCCGAAATTTGAGGAAGACCTTTTTCAAACTCGCCCGCTTCCGGATGCGACGCTCAAAGGCTTGAACGAGCTTCTGTCTCAGATCACGGCAGACGAGAGAAGGGCCGCCATCGAAGCTGGTCTATCGGTAAACGAAGCTTTTGAGCGTCTGCTGGCGAAACAGGAGAAGGCGACAGACGATCTCCTAGAAAATGAAATGGATCGCCAACGACTCTGGCTCGTCCCCACCGCCGAAGTTCCACTCACCAACCTCGCGCGCGAGCAGATCCACGACGAGGGCACGCTGCCGCAGCGCTATACCGCGTGGTCGCCGTGCTTCCGCTCCGAAGCGGGCGCCGCTGGACGCGACACGCGCGGCATGATCCGCCAGCACCAGTTCTCCAAGGTCGAGCTGGTCTCGATCACGACGCCGGAGCAATCCCTCGCCGAGCACGAGCGCATGACCACCTGCGCCGAGACGATTCTGCAGCGCCTCGGCCTCCCGTATCGCACGATGCTTCTGTGCACGGGCGACATGGGCTTCTCCGCGCAGAAGACCTACGACCTCGAAGTCTGGCTGCCCGGTCAGGACGCCTATCGCGAGATCTCGTCGTGCTCGGTGTGCGGCGACTTCCAAGCGCGGCGCATGGGCGCGCGCTTTCGTCCTGCCGGCGGCAA
>LNEA01000452.1 GCA_001464855.1 Rhizobiales bacterium Ga0077530 | reverse complement strand
CCGACGGAGGTTCTCAGACCCTGGCGGATCAGATGGTGGTGCACGGCCGACGTCGCGAGAAGTGATGGGATCGGAATGCGGTCTGGTCCGGTCGCGCGGTCCGACAGGATGATGATGTTGTAGTCCATCGAGCGGACGGCTTCTTCCGCCTCCGCGCACACGACATCGAGCGCCGTCGCCATTCCCTGCGCGCCCGCTTCGGCGGCATAAGTGATGTCGATCGTAATCGACGAGAACTGGTTGTCGGGCACCTCACCGATCGCGCGAATGCGCTCGAGATCTTCGTTGGTCAGGATCGGCTGATACACTTCGAGCCGCTTCTGGCGCGAAGTGCCTTCGAGGTCGAGCAGGTTCGGTCGCGGTCCGATGAAGGACACGAGGCTCATGACCAGCTCTTCGCGGATCGGATCGATCGGCGGGTTCGTCACCTGCGCGAAGTTCTGCTTGAAGTAGGTGTGGAGCAGCTTGGGCTTCGTCGACAGCGCCGAGATCGGCGTATCCGTGCCCATCGAGCCGATGGCTTCCTGGCCCGACTGCACCATCGGCGCCATCAGGAACTTCAGGCTTTCCTGCGTGTAGCCGAACGCCTGCTGGAGATCGAGCAAGCTGACGTTGCTCTTCTTGCGCGCAGACTTCTTCGGCAACGGCAGGTCGGACACCTGGATCTGGGTCCGGCGCAGCCACTGGCCGTAGGGGTTCTTCGCCGAAAGCTCGCGCTTCAGCTCGTCATCCGAAACGATGCGGCCGGCTTCGAGGTCGATCAGCAGCATCTTGCCGGGCTGCAGCCGCCACTTCTTGGCGATGTTCTCTTCCGGGATCGGCAGCACGCCCGATTCCGACGACATGATCACCCGGTCGTCCTTGGTGACGAGATAGCGGGCGGGGCGCAGGCCGTTGCGATCGAGGGTCGCGCCGATCTGGCGGCCATCGGTGAATGCCATCGCCGCCGGGCCGTCCCACGGCTCGATCATGCACGCGTGGTACTCGTAGAACGCCTTGCGGTCGGCATCCATGCTCTCATGGCCGGCCCACGCCTCGGGGATCAGCATCATCGCCGCATGGACGAGGCTGTAGCCACCCATGACGAGGAACTCGAGCGCATTGTCGAAGCAAGCGGTGTCGGACTGGCCCTCATACGAAATGGGCCACAGCTTGCTGATGCTGTCGCCGAACAGCGGCGAGCTGACCGACGCCTGACGCGCCGCCATCCAGTTGACGTTGCCGCGCAGCGTGTTGATCTCGCCGTTGTGCGCCACCATCCGATAGGGATGAGCGAGCTTCCACGACGGGAACGTGTTGGTCGAGAAGCGTTGGTGCACGAGCGCCAGCGCCGAGACGACGCGCGGGTCGGACAGGTCCTTGTAATAGGCCTTCACCTGCCACGACAGGAACATGCCCTTGTAGACAACGGTGCGGCTCGACAGGCTCACCGTGTAGTGGCCGACGTCGCGCTCCTTGAAGGACTTGAACAGCGCGTTCGAAACGACCTTGCGGATGAGATAGAGCTTCCGCTCGAACTCGCCCTGGTCGGTCATGCCCTTCGGGCGGCCAACGAAAAGCTGGCGATGTACCGGCTCGGCGGCGCGCACCAACTGCGGCAGGCGCGAATTGTCGACCGGCACGCTGCGCCAGCCGAGGAATTCGAGCCCTTCTTCGCGGATGAGCCGTTCCCAAATCTTTTCGCAGTGCGCGCGCAAGCGGTCATCCTGCGGCATGAACATCTGGCCGACGCCGTAATGCCCCGCTGCCGGCAACGTGATGCCGAGCTTGGCGCACTCGTCCTTCAGGAACTCATGCGGGATCTGGATGAGGATGCCGGCGCCATCGCCGGCCCCGGCCTCGGCCCCTTCGGCACCGCGGTGCTCCAGATTTTCGAGGATCGCCAGCGCGTCCTCGACGATCGAATGGCTGGCGCGGTTCTTCAGGTCGGCGATGAAGCCGACGCCGCAGGCATCAATCTCGCGTTTGGGATCGTACAAACCTTGCGCGCGCGGCTTGGCCATGTCGGGGCCCGAAAAATATTGCCCGCCAATCGTCACAGGTCTCGGATCTTGCATGGTCTTTTGTCCCAAACGGCTCGCGGCACGCGGCCCAGTGTTAGGGACACGCGTGCGCCATGTCACGACCGAAGCGCCGCCCGTCGTGCGCGTCACGCAAACGGAAACGGCCTTGCGGTGATGGAGTGGGGCGGGAAACGCCTCGATCGTGGTGCACCGAGTGCCGCGGCATGTCTCCCGGATCGGACATGCGGGCGTAAGTATTTGGTGCGCAAACGATTTTAGCCTGACCCCACAGCGCAGATGCAACGCTCCCCGTTATTTGCGCGCTGACTGTTGGCAGTACAGCGCGTATTTCGGGCAGTTCGAGCGTCAGTCCGCACAAAGGACAGGATAGCTGTCCTAGTCGGTCTTGGGAATGCCAAACTTTGGGCGGCGCAGCAAAAATTCCGGCCCCGGAGTGCCTGAGCCGAAGTCCGTTGCCTGGAATCCCTCCAAACTCGGCGTTCTCGGTCTGAGACGCTACTTGGCCTTGAGCTCCGGTACCACCCACAGCGGCGGCTCGCCGCGCACCATCCGCTGGATGTTGTCGAACGCGTTGCGGAAGCGGGCGACGTGATTGTCCGAGGTAGGGCCGGCGAAATGCGCCGTCAGCACGACATTGTCGAGCTGGAGCAGCGGATTGTTGGCGGGCGGTGGTTCCTGGTCGAATACGTCCAGGCCGGCGCCGAAAATCTTGCCTTCGCTCAAGACCTTGGTGAGGGCCGGCTCATCGATGACGGGGCCACGGCTCGTATTGACGATGATCGCGGTCGGCTTCATGAGGGCCAGCTCTCCGGCGCCGATCATGTGCTTGGTGGAGGCGTTGAGCGGCACGTTGAGCGAGATGAAATCGCTGGCGCTCATCAGTTCCTTGAGCAGGCGGAACTTGACGCCGATCGCGTCTTCCTCGTCCTCGGTCAGGCGGCGGACGTCGGTGTAGATGACCTTCATGCCGAAGGCGCGCGCGAGCCGCGCGACCTTCTTGCCGATGGTGCCAAGGCCGACGATCCCGAGTGTCTTGTCGTGCAGCTCGTACATCGCCGGCGCCGGGCCGTTACCCCGCCAGCGGCCGCCCCGCACGCTCGCGTGCTGCCACACGACGCGGCGCGAGACCGTGAGCATCAGCATGATGGCGTGCTCGGCGACCGAGATCGCGTTGGCGCCGCCATTGTTGCAGACGGGAACGCCTGCCGCGCGCGCCGCTTCGATGTCGACCGCGTCATAGCCGGCGCTGAGCAACTGGACGAGTTTGAGATTGGGCGCCGAGCGATAGAACGCCGCCGGCATCTTCACATTCGGATAGCAGACCATGAACTGCGCCGATCCCAGCGCATTGGTGAGTTCCGCGCCGCTCTCCGGCGCCAACACCAGATCGAGCCCGGCGGGCGCCAGTTCCCGCGCCAACTCGCCGGTCTTTGGCGACGGCGGCACAAGTACGACGCGTGGCAATGGTGTGGACATGGCAGGGCGCTCCTCAGGGGCAGATTTGTTGGGAGCTGAAGCTCCGGTTTATTGGCAGGTGGTCACTATCCTCCTGCGCGGGCGCCGGTTCAAGCGCCGTGGGCGCGGGCTGGCTGCGCGGAACAGGAATGGCGGTTGGCGTGGGGTGTCGCGCCGCGTCGCGATAGTGGGGCTTTCGCCCCACACCCCAATCGGGGGACACCCCCGAACCCCCGTCTTTTAATGATTTGGAGTTCGGGGCTGCTGTAGCAGCCGAAGGCCGTGAGGTGAGAATGCAACCGGCGATGTAGTTCCGCGGCGCCGGTAGCCGAAGGCGTCGGCGACCGCGGAAAGAAAAAGCTCTACTGCTTCGGTGCCGGTGTGATGCCGCCGGGCGCGGGCTTGATGGCCTTCTCGGCCTCTACCTGTGCCTTGATGTCGGCATCGATGTATTCGAGCTGTGCCTTGCCGCGCAGGTCGCTCGCGACTTCCTGAGCCTTGCGGTGGATCATCGACGCGATCAGGCGATCCTTGATCGACTCGAACGGCGGCGCGCCGCGCTGGCGGCGATCCTCGACCTTGACGATGTGCCAGCCGAACTGGCTCTTGACCGGCGGTGACACCTCACCCTTGGCGAGCTTGAAGGCGGTCTCCTCGAACACCGGCACCATCTGCCCGCGACCGAAGTAGCCGAGATCGCCGCCGCTGTCCTTGCTGCCGGGATCCTTTGAGTGCTCCTTGGCGAGCGCGACGAAGTCCCCGCCCTTGGCGACTTTCTCGCTCAGTTCCTTCGCCAAAGCCTCGCTCTCGACGAGGATGTGGCGTGCGTGAACTTCTTCCTGCGGCTTGGCGCTGCCGACCTGCTGGTCGTAGAATTTCCTGGCATCGGCATCGCTGATCGATTTCTTCAGCTCGGCGTCGAAGTAGTATTCGCGCAGCGCCCGGCGGCGCCAGTACTGCATCCGCTCATCGAAGGCCGCGCCCTTGTCGAGCTTGGCGGCTTCGGCCGCGTCAGCGAACAATGCGTTCTCGATGATGTATTCGAGAATGACGCGCCGCCGCGCGTTGGCCGGGATGGAGCCGAGTTCGTTGCCGATCTCGGCTTCTGCGAGTTCCATGTCGGCTTCAGTGATCGTCTTGCCATTGACCTTGGCGACGACTTTCTCCTGCGCGTGGCTCTCGGTGGCGAAGTGGACCGCGACGGCTCTCAGCAGCATGGGCACTTGAGTTCCTCGTTTGAAGGGCGGATGAAGGCATCCGCCGAAGCGAACTGGTGATTGCGGGCGCCAGAGCACTATTATTCTGGAGCATCTTTATCGAACCGCAGAATCGCGAAAACGATTCCGTGCGGTCCGATGATGCCCCAGACGCGCGCATTGGCGCTCAGGCATAGTCGGTCGGCGCCACCGCGCCAAGCCAAGCGTGAGCGAAATGGCGCGATTGTGACCACACATGCAATCTCAGACCTGCACGCTCGATTTTTCAGTTAACCAGTCGCGGAGCCAACAGGATCGCGGGCACCGGATGGGGTTGCGGCTGGTGGTGACGGTCGGCAAGGTTCGACAAGTCGATAAAAGTTGGTGGTCCCCACATTGGCTTGGAATTGGAGCGTACGACATGTTTGAGACATTTGCGCTATGGCTGCA
>LNEA01000451.1 GCA_001464855.1 Rhizobiales bacterium Ga0077530 | reverse complement strand
TACGCCTACTGCCTCGGCTACAAGCGTTCCGGCCCTTACGGCGCCAAGCCCGCCTATGACGATCTCGTGCAGGGCGCGAGCGGCGCCGCCATGCTCTCCGCCCGCGCATCGGGCGGAGAACCGGCCTTCATGCCCAGCCTGATCGTCGACAAGACAACCGGAACCCACCTCGCGATGGGCATTCTCGGCGCGCTGTTGCATCGCGCCCGCACCGGCCAGGGCCAGTTCGTCGAAGTGCCGATGCTGGAAACGATCACCTCGTTCTGGCTCACCGAGCACCTCTACGACGCGACCTACGATCCGCCGCGCGGCCAGATCGGCTATGCGCGCCTGCTCAATCCGCATCGCCGGCCGTCGCGCTCGAAGGACGGCTATGTCTGCATGCTCATCGTCACGGACCGCCACTGGAACGCGTTCTGCACCAACCTCGGCCGCGAAGATCTGCGCAACGACCCGCGCCTCGCGACCATCGCCGCCCGCGCCAATCACCAACCGGTGGTCCAGCAGATCGTCAACGATCTCGCGCCGAGCCGCACCACCGCCGAATGGCTCGCCTTCTGCGACGTCCACGACATCCCCGCGATGCCGGTCAACGACCTCGACGGCCTGCTCGAAGATCCCCACCTCAAGGAAACCGGGTTCTTCACCACCCGCGAACACCCGACTGAAGGCCCCGTGCGCGTCGTCGCGAGTCCGCTCGGATTCTCCGAGACACCGGTCGAATTTCGCCGCCACGCCGGCTTCCTCGGTGCCGACGGCCCCGATGTGCTGCAGAATGCGGGCTACAGCGAGACGGAAATCGCGGACCTTGAGGCGCGAGGTATCCTCAAAGTCGTGCGTTAGCCGCGACGACCAGGGAGCAGGAACGCCATGGCAACCGACGAGCACGTAACGATCGAGCGCGGCCTTGGCCCGGACGGACGGGTGGCGCTGGTGCGCTTCGACCGCGGGGATGCGATCAACGCACTGTCGCCGTCGGCAATGAGGCAGCTCCGCGCAGCGGCGCGCTCGTTCGAGGACGACATCGAGACGTCGGTCGTCGTGCTGACAGGAAGCGCGCGCGCCTTCTCTGCGGGCTTCGATCTGAAGAACGACGAGCGCAAGGCGAGCGCTGACGAAGGACTCGGCGCACTCCGCCGCTCGATTGCCGTCGGCCCACGTATGTGCCGCGCGTGGCATGAAATGGAGCAGGTGACGATCGCCGCGATCGAGGGGTTTTGCATTGGCGGCGGCGCGGCGCTGGCGGTGTCGCTCGATTTTCGCGTCTGCGCACGCGGCGCTCACTTCCGCATTCCCGAGGTGGCGCTCGGCATGAACATGAGTTGGGGCTCGATCCCGCGAATGCTTCAACTGATGGGACCCGCACGCACCAAACAAGCTGTCATGCTTGCGTCGGAGCGTATTCAGGCCGAGCAAGCGTATGAGTGGGGCCTCGTCGAACATCTGGCGGAGGATGGCTCGGCGCTGGCCGCCGCCATGGCGCTCGCGAACCGCATCGCCGCCGAGCCGCCGCTTCCCGTCAAGATGACGAAGGCAACGGTCAACCGCCTGTCCGGCGCGCTCGACGATCTGGCGAGCCACATGGACCTCGACCAGTTCGTGCTGACGACCAAGAGTGAAGATTTCAACGAGGGCGTCGCGGCCTTTTTCGAGCGCCGCCCGCCTCGCTTCCGCGGCCGTTGAACCCGACAGGATCGATGCGCCGCATGAGCGGATTTCTGAAGATCTTTCTCTACGCGGCGATCGTCTACTTAGCCGTCGTCGCGATCGCCTATGCGGCCCAGCGCAAGCTGATGTACTTCCCCGACGCGACACGGATCGAACCCGCCCGCCTGGGTCTCGAGGGTGTCCGTGAGATCGAGTTGCAGGCCCCGGATGGCGCCCGGATCATCGCGTGGTACGCACCCGCGCCAGCCGGCCAGCCGACCCTTCTCTATTTCCATGGCAACGGCGGCAATCTCGCCGGTCGCGCACTGCGGCTCGCGCGCTACCAGAACGCACGCCTCGGTGTTTTCATGGTGTCGTGGCGGAGCTACAGCGGCAGCACCGGCATCCCGAGCGAACGAGTAAACGTTGCCGACGCGCGTCTCGCCTACGATTACCTCACGAAACGCGGCGTGGCCCCGACCGACATCATTCTCTACGGGGAGTCGCTCGGCACCGGTGTTGCTGTGCAGCTCGCCACGTCGGTACCGGTCGCCGGCGTCGCGCTCGACGCGCCCTACACATCCACCGTCGAACTCGGAGCCAAGGCATATCCTTTCCTCCCCGTGCGCTGGTTGATGCACGATCGCTATGAGAGCGCACGGCGCATTGCGGGGATCAGTACGCCGCTGCTGATCCTGCATGGCGCGCGCGACACCGTCATCCCGGTCGCCATGGGCCAGCGCCTGCACGCACTTGCTCGCGAGCCGAAGAAGCTCATCCTCTTCCCCAACGGCAACCACGTCGATCTCGACCAGCACGGCGCGGTGGATGAATTGCGAAAATGGATCGACGAGATACGGAAGTAGAGTCTTGGGCTACCGGCGCAGCAGCTCCGTCTCGATCGTCAGCTCAATCTCGTCGGACACCAGAGGCACCGCGCGCGAGAGACCCCAGTCTGATCGCCGCAACACGCCGGTCGCGGAGAAGCCTGCGACGAACACATCCTTATAGTTCGGATTGACCTGGGCCAGCGGGTGTTCGCCGGTGAAATTCCAAACGACGTAAAGCGTGACTGGCTTGGTGATCCCCATCACGGTCAGGTCGCCGGTCAGCTCACCTGTCCGATCGCTCATCCGGCGCGCGCTCGTCGAGCGAAACCGAATTGTGGGATTGCGCTGCGCATCGAAGTATTCGACGGATTTCAGCAGATCGTCGAACGCCGGTACGCCGGTCCTCAGGCTCGAGGCCTTCATCAGGACGTCGACGCGGCTCGCCTCGGGCTGATCGGGCTCGAACTCGACCGTTCCGTCGAAGTCCATCACGCGCGCGGACTGGCGCGACAAGCCGAGATGCGACCACGAAAAGCGCACGCTCGTATAATCCTTGACGAACGTATACGTGGCGGCCTCGACCGCGCGCGCGCCGCATAACGATAGTCCGACAATCAATGCTGCCAGCATCAGGCTGTCGCCAAGGCCACGCCAGCGCGCTACCGATCGCTCCTTCTTCATCGCCTTTGGATCTCCCACTGCCTGCGCCGGATACGGTGCGCACATGACAGCGCTGGTCCGGCGATTGCAAGGCAGCCAACGCCGCAGGCCGTTAGCCGGAGCGCGGATCGCGGCGATCGTTCGTCGGTGACGCCCAGGCGCGGATCCTGTCCGCAAACGCAATTGCCCATGCAGTGAAGCTTGCGACCACATCCGTGAGGCTGGGCGCCACCGAAGGCGCCGATGCCCGCTGGTTCGGCGTCGAACAATCTGAACTGGAGATTGGCGCAGGCCTGCGTTTGCGTCGTGAATTCACCGCCCCGCCCTCGCAGAGAATGCGCGCGAAATCCGCAACCGGCGTCATGAATGAAATCCAGCAGCGGCTACCAAAGCGCCACTGTACGCGCGCCTTTATCCGCCATCCGCTCGGTAGCCGGAGTGCGACGATCTCCCGACGCTTCAGGCGCCGCCCCCCGCCGATACACGCCCCGTGGAGCGACACCCGAGTGATTATGGCTTCGTGTGAGCCGACCACGGTCACGACGTTCACGGCCAGTCGCGCGCGGCGCCCGTGCCGCGCCTGGAGACAGCGCGCCTTGGCGGCGACAAACCGCGCGCGGGTTCCCGCCGGCCAATCGAGGTCTCCTGCGGAGAGCCTCATCGGAGATCCGCTTTCTGCCACTCCCACCGCCTTCCGGTAGCGTTTCCTATTAATACCACTTCTGATTGTAGACCGCTCTCTTTAACAAGATCTGAATTTACCGATGCTGGGCACTGGCGGTTTCAACAGGTGCCCGAAATTTGGGCTCGCCAGATTCCGCGGCTCATGGTTCCTCTTTTTGCGGGCCCTGAGCGCCCTTACGCAGCCAGAACCAACGACCCAGACCGACGACCATGGGTGATCGCTACGACCGAGGCTGGAATTCTGCACCCCGCGCGCCGTTTGTCGCCGGCCTGCGCCGCCCGCCACCCGAAATCATTCAATGGGGCCTGCCGCCGACGGCGGCGACCATCGGACATAACGGCGGGCCGCCGCTCGACGCGCCCGTCAATGACCTGTTTGTCCAATATCGTTGGCGCAAAGCGCACCGCGAGGCGTGGAAGAACCCGCCCTACAGCATCATGATGTTCCGCCTCAAGTGCGCCGAAGCGGCTGGCGTCACTTACGAGGAATACACTGCGGAGTTACTCGACAGCGGCCGCCACCTGCAGGCGGGTGATCGCGAAAAACCGGAATAAAAAAGGGCGGGCACTTCTGCCCGCCCCTGGCTCACTCCCCCGAGCGCGCCGAGTTCAATCCACTTTCTGCGGCCGCATGTCGGCGCGGTCGATGCCGGCGACGACGACTGGGCGCTTCATGGCGTCGCGGCGGAACGGCTCGCCGAGTTCCTGATTGAGGATCACCTCGATGAAGGTGGTCACACCCTTTTTCTGGGCCTCGCAGGATTCAGCAAGTGCTGCCGTCAGTTCGGCTTGCGTTTTGACGGCGACGCCCTTGAGGCCACAGCCCTCGGCGACTTTGGCGTAGCTCAGTTCCGGATGCAGTTCGGTGCCGACGAAATTGTCGTCGTACCACAGCGTCGTGTTGCGCTTTTCGGCACCCCACTGGTAGTTGCGGAACACGACCATCGTGATCCCCGGATATTCCTTGCGACCGATCGAGGCCATCTCGCTCATCGAGATACCGAACGCACCGTCACCGGCAAATCCCACGACGGGCGTATCGGGGCAGCCGATCTTGGCGCCGACGATCGCCGGGAAGCCATAGCCACAAGGCCCGAACAGGCCGGGCGCTAGATACTTCCGGCCCTGCTCGAACGTCGGATAGGCGTTACCGATCGCGCAGTTGTTGCCGATGTCGCTCGAGATGATGGCGTCCTTGGGCAGTCCCGACTGGATGGCCCGCCATGCCTGACGCGGCGACAGTCGGTTCGGATCGCGCTTGCGGGCACGCTCGTTCCAGGTCGTGCCGGGATCGTCGTCCTCGTGGTCCATGCCGGACAGCGCCTGTTGCCACGCCGACTTGGTCTGATGGATGAGGGCCTTGCGCGCCTCACGACCGGCATTGCCGGCGTTCGCCGAGAGTTTTGCGAGAATCTGCCGCGCGACCTGCTTGGCATCGCCGACGATGCCAACGGCAACAGGCTTGGTGAGACCGATCCGGTCCGGGTTGATGTCGACTTGAATGACTTTCGCTTCCTTGGGCCAATAATCGATGCCGTAGCCGGGCAGCGTCGAGAATGGATTGAGGCGCGTGCCGAGCGCCAGCACCACATCGGCCTTGGCAATCAGCTCCATCGCCGCCTTGGATCCGTTGTAGCCAAGTGGGCCGACGGCGAGCGGATGGCTGCCCGGGAAGCTGTCGTTGTGCTGATAGCCGCTGCACACCGGCGCATCGAGTTTTTCCGCCAGCGCGGCGCATTCCGGTATCGCGCCGCCGATCACCACGCCGGCGCCGGAAAGAATGACCGGAAACTTCGCCTCTGACAGCAGCTTCGCTGCTCCCGCAATCGCCTCGGGACCGCCCGCCGGCAGTTCGAATTCGACGATCGCCGGCAGCGTGATGTCGACGACCTGAGTCCAATAATCGCGCGGCACGTTGATCTGCGCCGGGGCGGAGAGGCGCTTAGCTTTGAGAATGACCCGGTTCAGAACCTCGGCGATACGCGAAGGATCGCGCACTTCTTCCTGGTAGCAGACCATGTCGCGGAACAGCGCCATCTGCTCGACTTCCTGGAAGCCGCCCTGGCCGATCGTCTTGTTGGCAGCCTGCGGCGTCACCAGCAGCATGGGCGTGTGGTTCCAATAGGCGGTCTTGACCGGCGTGACGAAGTTGGTGATGCCGGGGCCATTCTGCGCGATGCACATCGCGATCTTGCCCGATGCGCGCGTGAAGCCGTCACACATGAAGCCGCCGTTCATTTCGTTGGCGACGTCCCAGAACGTGATCCCGGCCTTCGGGAAAATATCCGAGATCGGCATGAACGCCGACCCGATGATACCGAAGGCGTGCTCGATGCCGTGCATCTGGAGCACCTTTACGAAGGCCTCCTCGGTCGTCATCTTGGTCATGGGACGCTCCCTGCGCTGTTTTATTGGAATAGACTATCTAGGCCGACATCCGGGCTCATTTGTCAGTACATTTCGTCTCAGCGTTTGACACGCAGGTACGCAGCCTGTCAATTCACACCTGGATCGCCGACGGTAGAGCGGCAGACCAGCCTACGAGGACGCCATGCAGGACACGCCAGCACTCAAACCCGCTGCAGCCCCAGGGTCGAGCACCGGTACGGCAGCCGATCCGCTCCCCGATCTGATCCGGCGCGCACGCGCCGCAATGGCCGCCTTTGGCACAGAGATCGATCGCGCCGGCCAACCGCGGATCGACGAGGCCGTCACGGCGCTTGCCTGGTCCATCTACAAGCCTGAAACGGCGAAGCGCTATGCCGAGCTGGCAGTGGAAGTCACCGGCATCGGCAACGTGCCAAGCAAGATCATCAAGAACCAGCGCAAAACCTTCGGAACGCTTCGCGATCTGCTGCGAGCGAAATCCACCGGCATCATCGAGGAACTGCCCGAGCAGGGTCTGGTCAAATGGGCCAAGCCCGTCGGCGTCGTCGCCGCGATCACGCCCTCGACCAACCCGCAGGCGACCCCCGTCAACAAGGCGATGATGGCCATCAAAGGCGGCAACGCCATCGTCATCGCGCCCCCGCCGAACGCGTGGGACGCAACCGAGCCCGCCGTCGCCGGGATGCGCGCCGAGCTCACCCGCATCGGGCTTCCCGCCGACCTCGTGCAGATCCTGCCGAGCCCGGTCACGCGCGAGTTGACGACGCGGCTGATGGAGATGTCCGAGCCTACAAGTCGGGCAAACCGGCGCTGGGCGTGGGGCTCGGCAACGCACCGGTGATCATCGATTCAACAGCCGATCTCGACCAGGCCGCCGACCTGATCATGCAATCGAAGACCTTCGACAACGCGACGTCGTGCTCATCGGAGAACGCACTCGTCATCGTCGACGATGTCTATGACGCAGCGATCAAGGCGCTGGAGAAGCACGGCGGCTACATGGCCGACAAGGAAGAGCGCGCGCGCATCGTCGATCGCCTATGGGTCGACGGCAAGCTCAACCGCGCCGTCATCGCGCAGGGCCCGGAGCGGCTCGTCGACGTTTTCGAATTGTCGCCGCGCGCACGCGGCTGCAAATTCGTGATGGCCGAGGAAACCGGCATCGGCAAAGCGCATCCGCTGTCGGGCGAAAAGCTATCGCTGGTGCTGACGATCTACCGCGCCAAGAATTTTTCCGATGCCAAGCGACTGATCAAGGATATCCTCGACTACCAGGGCCGCGGCCACTCCTGCGGCATTCACACGAACAACATTGACCACGCACGTGAACTCGCCGCCGACACCGATGTCGTGCGCGTGCTCGTCAATCAGGCTCATACATTCGGCAATGGCGGCGGCTTCAACAATGCGCTTCCCTTCACGCTGACGATGGGCTGCGGCACCTGGCAAGCCAATGCGTTCTCCGACAACCTGTCATGGCGCAACTTCGTCAACATCACCCACCTCGTGATGACCATCCCCGAGGA
>LNEA01000450.1 GCA_001464855.1 Rhizobiales bacterium Ga0077530 | reverse complement strand
AATATCATTGCGCCGGCTGTTTGCCTCGGATGTCATGCGCGCATTTCATCCCACGACGCACTCTGCGCTGCCTGTTGGCAGCAGGTCTCCTTCATCACCCCGCCGCTGTGCGACCGGCTCGGCCTGCCACTCCCGTTCGGCGGCGGGGATGGGCCTTTGATCTCGGCTGCGGCCGCCGCCGATCCACCACCCTACGACCGGGCCCGCGCCGCGGCAGTTTTCGACCACGTCGTGCGCGAACTGATCCATGGCTTCAAGTACACCGACCGCCACGAGGCGCGACGCCTGCTCGCGCGCTGGATGACAGGGGCCGGCGCCGAACTGCTCGCAGATGCCGATTTGATCGTGCCGGTGCCGATGACGCGCTGGCGTTTGATCCGGCGGCAGTTCAACCAGGCGGCGCTGCTGGCCCGTGAGATCGCCCACGCCAGCGGCGTCACATTCGACCCCTTCGTCCTGCGCAAGACGCGCACGACGCCGACACAGGTCGGATCCAGCGCCCGCCAGCGCGCCGAAAACGTCGCCGGCGCCTTCGCCGTGCCGGCGGCCGCTCGAACACGCGTCGCGGATCGAGCGATCGTGCTGGTCGACGACGTCATCACGACCGGGGCGACGGTTTCAGCCTGCGCACGGGCACTTCGTGCCGCAGGCGCTCGGCGCGTCGATGTCCTCGCCGCCGCCATGGTTGCAGATCCCCGTCGCGTTGACCTTTGAGATCAGGGGCGTCCCGATGAGCAGTGCGTCCATGGCCGCACAGGTCCGCACCAGCGCCATTCCAACTGAACAATCTGCGATCTAGAGTGTTGTTCAAAACAGTCCCTGATTCCCGAGGCGTTCCCACCCATGCCCAAAATCGTCATGTACACGATCGACTGGTGTCCCTACTGCGAGGCTGCGAAACAGCTTCTGTCATCCAAGGGAGCCGCGTTCGAGGAGATCAATCTCACCGGCAAATCCGCCGAGCGGATCAAGCTCAGGGAGAAATCAGGCGGCAGCACCACGGTGCCGCAGATCTTCATCGGCGAGACCCATGTCGGCGGCTGCGACGAACTGTACGCGCTCGATCGCGCCGGGCGGCTAGATCCACTTCTTGCCTGAGGCGTCGAATGCTCGAGCCGATTCAATCACCTGAGCTGTCGCGTCATGGCGGCATTGCGCACGGCTTTTTCACGCGTCGCGGTGGCGTGTCCGAAGGGATATATGCGTCGCTGAATTGCGGGCCCGGCTCGAAGGACGACCGGGCAGCCGTCACGGAAAACCGGCGGCGCGTCGCAGCCCACCTTAGGGTCGCACCGTCGCACCTGCTGACCGCCCATCAGCACCATAGCGCGGACGCCATCGTCGTCACCGAGCCCTGGACCTTCGATGCGATGCCGAAGGCGGACGCCCTCGTCACGGCAACACCGGGTATCGCGGTTGCGGCACTCGCGGCGGATTGTGCACCGGTCCTGTTCGCCGATCCGAAGGCCCGAATCGTCGCCGCGGCTCATGCTGGCTGGAAGGGTGCACTCGGTGGCGTTCTGGAGGCGACGGTCGCGACAATGGAGCGGCTCGGCGCGGATCGAGCCAACATCCAAGCCGTCCTCGGGCCCTGCATCGGGGCTAGCGCCTACGAGGTCGGCCCTGAGTTCAAGCAGCGATTTCTTGAGACATCACCAGAAAACCATCATTTTTTCAATCAATTAGACGGCCACGAGCGGCCGCGCTTCGATTTTCCGAGATTTGTTCTGAGCCGGCTGAACGGATTGCGGCTCAAGAGCGTGGAAAGCCAATCGCGGTGCACGTACTCTGACGACCACCATCTTTTCAGCTATCGGCGGACCACGCATCATCGTGAGGCGGACTACGGGCGCCAAATCTCTGCCATCGTATTGCTCTAGTTTTTCCACAGTTTCTCCCTCAAGTGCCTGCTAAGTGCAAATTGAGGAACAGGAAACCGGGCGTCGCTATCTGGACGGTCCAGAAGCCAGGGGTTACAGGATTCGCGAAGCGTACCGGAGTCGGGAGTCGAACTCGAGACCGCCATGTGGGTAAGTCGGTCGCCGGATGTCAGCGGAAACACATTCAAGGGGGCGTCAACGTGACGAACTTCGACGCTGCAAAGACATCATCGGGGCGGACAATTTCGCACGCACGGATGAATCGTATCCCAATGGCCGTCGCTGCCATGGCACTGGCTCTGGCCGGCTGCGAATCGAGCGGATCGGTCTTCGGCGGTCTCTCATCCGGCCCGTCGGTTGCGACACCTGAACCCGTCAAGCCCGTTGCGCAAGCGCCGCTCGCTCGCATCGCGATGGCAAACGTGATCGGCGCGCCAGATGCCGTATCGCGCCAGGTTGCCGAACAGATCGTGCAGGCCGGCGAGCGCCAGCGCATCACGCTGATCAATGATCGCGACGCCAAAGGAGATTACACTCTCCGCGGCTACATCGTGGCCTCGAAGGAGCGCACGCAGACCAAGGTCACGTACATCTGGGATCTGACGGACCCGACCGGCAAACGCGTCAACCGCATCACCGGTCACGAAATGGCACCAGCGGGAACGGCGAAGGATCCGTGGGTTGCAGTGACAGGCGCGGTGACCCAGAGCATCGCCGACAAGACGGCGTCGTCGCTCGCGACGTGGCTCGCGGCGAACCGGCCTGCGGGCGCGCCTTCCGCCGGAGCGCCGATCGCGCAAGCGCCGGCATCTGAATCGAGACAGCTGGCATCGCCGACGCCCGCCATTGCTGCGCCCGTAACGCCTGTCGCCGAGCCGGCAGCCGCGCGCACCACGACGGCCAGCCTGCCGACCAACGAAGTCGCGGCGATCGTTCCCGCCGTCAGCGGCGCACCCGGCGATGGCAGCACAGCGTTGTCCAGCGCTCTCCAGCGCGAGCTTACCCGTCAGGGTGTGACACTCGCCAACCGGCCCGGCGCCTCCTATCGGATCGAGGGCAAGGTTGCCATGGGCGCCCCTGCCGATGGCAAGCAGACGATCCAGATCGACTGGCTGGTCCGTGATCCGCAGGGCCGGTCGCTCGGCACCGTGTCGCAAAAGAACGACATTCCCGAGGGCTCACTCGACAGCTCGTGGGGCAACACCGCGGATGCCGCGGCCGGTGCTGCCGCGCAGGGCATTCTGAAGCTGCTGCCGCAGCCGCGCGCGGTCAACTGAGCCCGCGCCACCGCCTAACCGTATCACGACCGATCAATCAGCATCCCGGCCTCTGCGCCGGGATGTTGCGTTTCAGGGTATCGCGTGGCGATCTTGACCCCGCACCCTCGTCGACCTAGCGTCTCGCCCAGAACCAAACACAATCATCAAATCCAAGGAGGACGCCGTGGCTCGCCACTATCTGAAACGCGCCGCCGTGCAGGCTGGACCGCGCAACGCCGAAGTCGAAGCCACCGTCCGCCGAATGATCGCCGATATCGCCGAACACCGCGACGAAGCCGTGCGGAAATATGCGCGCGATCTCGACAAGTGGACCGGCGAGTTCCGGGTGCCGCAATCGCGTATCGACGAGGTCTCGCGCACGCTGCCGACGACCTTCAAGGAGGATGTCGCCTACTGCCACAAGCAGGTGACCGAGTTCGCGAAGCGGCAGAAGGACAGCCTGCAGGCGTTCGAAGTCGAGCTGCAGCCCGGTGTCATGCTCGGCCAGAAGCTGATCCCGATCTCGACTGCCGGATGCTACATCCCCGGCGGCAAGTATCCGCTCATTTCCGCTGCCATCATGAGTGTCGGCACGGCCAAGACCGCGGGCGTGGAGCGCATCATCGCCGCCGCGCCACCGCGTGGATCTGATGGCATCTATCCGCAGACGCTCTACACGCTGCACTACTCGGGCGCCGACGAGATCTACAGCATCGGCGGTGTGCAAGCGATGGCCGCGATGGCGTACGGCTGCGTGGGGATGCCGCGCGTCGACCTGATCACGGGCCCAGGCAACCCTTACGTCGCCGAAGCGAAGCGCCAGCTCTTCGGCATGGTCGGCATCGACCTCCCCGCCGGCCCCACCGAAATCCTCGTTATTGCTGACGACACCGCCGATCCGGCGCTCGTCGCGACCGATCTGCTCGGACAGGCAGAGCATGGGCCGGACAGCCCGGCGTGGCTCGTCACAACGTCGGAGAAGATGGGCCGAGCCGTGCTTGCCGAAGTCGAGTTGCAATTAAAGACGCTGCCGACGCGGGACATCGCCTCGCGCTCGTGGGCCGATTGGGGCGAGATCGTCGTCGTCGGCAGCGACGATGAGGCAATCGCGGTATCGGACGAGTACGCGCCCGAGCATCTCGAGATCCAGACCGGTCGTGACGACTACTATCTCGAGAAGCTGAAAAACTACGGCTCGCTGTTCATCGGCGAGGAATCGACGGTGGCTTATGGCGACAAGGGCATCGGCACCAATCACACGCTGCCGACTGCCGGCGCGGCGCGATACACCGGCGGCCTGTGGGTGGGCAAGTTCATCAAGACCGTCACCTATCAGCGGTTGACGCGGCGCGCTTCGCTCGAAGTGGCACCGATCCTTGGCCGCGTGTGTCGCGAGGAAGGGATGCTCGCGCATGAGCTGACGGCGACGGTACGCGCGAAGCGGTTTGCCGGAGCGAACTAAGGGAGGCGACAGTGGCAGCAAACCCGCACCGCCCCGTGATTGCGCTGGCGATGGGTGATCCGTGTGGGATCAGCCCGGAGCTCACCGCGAAGATCATGATGGATGCCGAGGTCCGGGCCGCTGCCGATGTCATCGTGATCGGCGACCGGCGCGTGCTCGCGGGAGGCGAAACGGTTGCGCAAGGGGCGTCCGATCACCTCTACTGGCGGCCCGGCGCACCACTCGCCTTCGACGGCAAGCCCGTGTTTGTCGACCTCGGTCATCTCGATCCCGCCAACGTCCAGCGCGGAGTATCGTCGCGCGAAGGCGGCACGTTCGCCCTCGCCAACTTTCGGGCGGCGCTCCGTCTCGCGGCATCCGGTGGCGCCGACGCGGTGACGTTCACGCCCTTCAACAAGCACGCGATGAAGTTGTCCGATCCGTCCTACGAGGACGAGATCGCGGTAATAACGCAGGAGAGCGGCGCGGCGACCAACGGGCGCGAGTTCAATATCCTCGGAGGGCTGTGGAACGCGCGCGTCACCAGCCACGTGCCACTGAAGGACGTCGCCCGCCACATCACCAAGGATGCCGTGCTCAATGGGCTCGTGTTAACCGATCGCTGCATGCGCGACGCCGGAATCGCGAAGCCGCGCATTGCCGTCGCTGGTCTCAATCCGCATGCTGGCGACGAGGGTAACTTCGGCCGCGAGGAGATCGACACTATCGCGCCGGCGGTCCAAGCGGCACGCGCCCAAGGTGTCGCTTGTGAAGGGCCGTTCCCGTCCGACACGGTGTTCCTGCGTGCCAAGCGCGGCGATTTCGACGCGGTGCAGACGATGTACCATGACCAGGGACAGATCGCGATGAAGCTCATGGGCTTCGAGAGCGGCATCACGCTGATCGGCGGCTATCCGTTCCCGGTCTGCACGCCCGCCCATGGCACAGCCTACGAGATCGCCGGCAAGGGCGTCGCCAATCTCGGCGCGACGCGCAATGCGCTGCTGATCGCCGCGCGCATGGCGAAGCCGAAGCTGCTCGACGCCACCGAGCGGGGCCGCAGGCTCAGTGCGGCGCTCGCATAAGGTCCATCAACGCGGCGCTACGCCTCGGGCTCCTCACCATGCAGCGAAGCAAGCTGGAAAACCAGAGGTTGGCCGCAACCATCACAGCGAGCAGGTAGCATCTTCGGCACCCGCCAGTCGGCGCCGAAGCGGGCAATCAGTCCATCGACATCATAGCGCACGAATTGATTGCAGCCCGACGTCCCGCACGCACCCTCGAGCTCGAGACCGGATGACTTGACGTCACCGAGCGTCCAGCTCGTGAGTTCGCTCTCGTCATATGGTTCGTGCGGCACGCGCGCACCTCATCGCTCCGGGACGTCGAACTTCGCGTCGGGATCGAGGAACCGGTCGAGCACGTTTCGGATCAGTCGCGACACGTTGTTGTTGCAGGCGTTGTGCAGCAGCGATCCGCAGAACGTGATCGAACCGGTCGAGAACACCGCACCATTGCCGGGCGTCTCGAAGAAGGTGAGGTCGGCGCGGATCAGCTCGTCGGCCGGCACGCCCGGCACGGTCGTGAGATGCGTGAGGCGCTCTTCCGGCACCAGCACCCACGGCGCTTCCGGCTCGTGCCCCTCGGACGACGCGAGTACGATCGCATGCGGTGGTGTGCCGAGGCGCTTGTCGGCGCGATCAAGTTCGAACCCTGCAGCGCCATGCCCGGACAAACCGAAGCCGCCGATCAGCTCGCCTTCCTTGATCCCCTCGAGGATCCACGCCGCCCGTGACGTGCGCGCGCCCGGCAACTGGCGATAGTGCGAGCCGACAAAGTTTCCCTGCGCCGTGAAACCGACGCCGGCGAGCCGTTGCGGCGGACGCCCGTTGCGTCGCCACAGGCCGCCGTACTCGCCGTCGAAGGCGTTGTAATACTCACCAGCTTCCGCAGCCCACGCTCGGATACCGCCTTCGCCGCGGCGGATCTCGATGGCCGCCGGGACTTCCTTGTGGCGCGCAACCTTCCAGTAGAAGCCATTGCCGCCGAGGTACATCAGTCGGCCGCCGTTATCGCGATACGTCTCGAGCGCGTCCAGCATCGCGCCGGTGTGGTACTCGGGGTGGGTCCCGGTCGTCACCGCGCGGTAGGGGCCAAGCAGCGCCACGCCCTCCGCATCGAGTTCGACGTCGGTTATGACATCGTAGGCGATCCCCTGTTGCTCCAGCCACGCGATGAGGTGACTGTCAGCGGGATAGTGGCGGAGGCCAGAGGCGCGGATCGACGGGTCGGGATAGGTGATGTAACCCGACCGCACGTTGAGCATCGGCCGCAGCCACGACGCGTGACAGATGCCACTGCCATCCGTGTGATAATTGTACGTCGAGAGACCGTACTCGCGATGCTCGGCGGCGTTGTAGGGGTAGGCGCCCCAGGCCTTCGCCTGATCCTTCCAGGCGCCGATCCATTTGGCCTGTGTCGCTTCGGGGCGCGCGTGGTTGTGATAGACCGTATAGGTGTACGTCGACACCAGCACTGCCAAATCCGCCGTCCGCGTGCCCTTCGGAGGGACGACAAAGAACGGGATATTTTCCTCGCCGCCCTCGCTCTTGAGGCGCACGGCATAGGCGCCCGACCGCGTGCCTGCCGGCACCGTCCACGTGAAATCCGTCTCCCATCCGCAGTCATGCAGGTCGTCGTCGTGAAAATGGATGGCGCCATACTGCTCCGGCGCGTGGCGGAAACACATTTCGCGCCCGGTCCAGTTCGATCCGGTCATGGCCCGCGCCGGCAAATTGACGAGCTGGCCGTAATGTTTGCCGGGCCCTGCATCGATAAACCGGATCGACGACATTTCCTGGGAGAAATCCCATGCAGCAATCGCCCCGGACGCGGCGCCATCGGTCGCTAGCGTTTCGATCATCGCGGCATCGGCGGCGGTCGCCGCGATCACCGGTCGCTCGATCTTGCCGTTGAAGTGCCCCTTTACCGGCGAGCCACCGAGGGCGCCGATGATCCACGGCATCCCCGCGACAGGCAGGCCGACCGCGCCAGCGTCCAGCTTGGTCGTCGCGGTCTTTGCTGCAGCCGCCGGGCGCCCGCCCTCGAGCCGCACCTGCCCCGCGGTCAGTGTCGCAGTCGCGATGTCGTAGACAGCGAACACGCGATACCACTGACGTTCTTCCAGCGGCAGGCGCGTCTTGACGCGCGTCGCGCCGAGTAGCGCCTCGACGCTGCCATCCTCGCCGATCGCAAGTGCAATGCCACGGCGGACGCTTGGATCGTAGACCGACAGGATGCCTTGGCGGCGCTTGGCGCCCGGCATCGTCGGCCAGATGGTAGCGGTGAGCGTGAGGCTGCCCATGGTGCCGAGGTCCAGCGCCTGCTCGACGATGCCGTACGACCCCAAATGGACAGGCTGAAGCCGACCTTTGTGGTTGCCGGCGAACGCCGCTTCGACCGATTCCTCGACCAACCCGGGACCGGCGGGGTTGGCATCGGCCGAGATCACCCGCACCAGCCGAGCCGAATAGCCCAAATCGTCAGCGCTCGAGACCTTGAACGCGATCGTCTCGCCCGGTCGGACGGACATACGGTCGGCGTAGCCGGCTAGTGGCAGCATTTGTGGGTTCCCCAGTTGGCGGCGTGTCGGAGTGGAATGGGGAAACCGTTAACGATCGATGTCAAGCAAATCCGGGCAGGTCACCGCCTATGAGTGCCCCGCGCCTCCGTATGCGGATGGGACGTGCGGTGTTGGAGAGTGCCCAGAAAAGCAGCGCAAACATAAGCCGCAGCGATCGAATTTCGATTGCTATCCGAACTGCCGATTGCCAAACCTCGTGTAGGCGTCACATACTTCCAGGCGTCACATACTTCCGTCGGCCAATTGCCACGGCACTGTGCGGCGCCGACGAGATCCGCAACGTTTTAAGCCAAACTAGGGAGAAGAGAATAAATGACAGGTGCTCCACAGACGCTGAAACGGCGTCAATTCCTGAAGGGCGCGGCCCTTGCGGGAACAGCGGCCGGTGCATCGGCGATCGTGACGCCGGCCATTGCGCAGTCCAGAATCGAATGGAAGATGGTCACGACCTGGCCGAAGAACTTCCCAGGCCAGGGCACGGGTGCGGTGCGCTTCGCGAATTCCGTCGAAGCGGCGACTGACGGCCGTCTCAAGATCAACGTGTTTGCCGCCGGCGAATTGGTGCCGCCGTTCGAAAGCTTTGACGCGGTCACCCGCGGCGCCGCCGATCTGATGCACGCGACGCCGTACTACTGGCCGAATAAGAGCAAGGCGCTGATGATCTTCTCGACCGTGCCGTTCGGCATGACGACGAGCGAGGCCGAGGCGTGGATGCAGCACGGCGGCGGTCAGCAGCTTTGGGACAAGGTGCTCGATCCGTTCAACCTCAAGGGCTATCACGCGGGTTCCACCGGCGTGCAGATGGGCGGCTGGTTCAATAAGGAAATCACCAGCGCAGCCAGCGTCAATGGCATGAAGATGCGCATCCCCGGTCTCGGTGGCGAAGCCCTCAAGAAAATGGGCCTTACCGTCGTCAATCTGCCGGGCGGCGAAATCTTCGCGGCCCTTCAGTCCGGCGCCATCGACGCGACCGAGTGGGTCGGCCCCTGGAACGATCTGACGTTCGGCTTCTACAAAATCGCCAAGTACTACTATTGGCCCGGCATGCATGAGCCCGGCACGCAGATCGAAGTCACGGTCGACAAGAAGAAGCTGAACGCGCTGCCGAAGGACCTGCGCGCCATCTTCGAAGCCTGCGTCTACCAGGAGAGCATCAAGTTCACGTCGGAGTTCAACGCCCGCAACGGCGCCTCGCTCCAGACGCTCGTCCAGACGCACAACGTGCAGCTCAAGCGCTTCCCGAACGACTTCCTTCAGGTCTACGGCGAGAAGTGTGGCGAGGTCATCCAGGAGCTTCGCGACGGCGGCGACGCGGTGACGAAGGAGACTGTCGAGTCGTTCCTCAAGGCGCGTCGCGAGCAGTCTGGGTGGGGCCGCATCGCCGAGCAGGGCTTCTTGAACGCCCGCCTGCTGGACTATAAGTTCCCGGGCTGAACCCGTTCCCTACTGAATGAAGAAGGCCCGCGGCAGGCGACTGCCGCGGGCCTTCTTCTATTTCTCGTGCCGGCCACCCGTCGCCAAATCAGTCGGCCGCCCCAGATCCCCAAATCAAGAAGGTAATGCCGAGAATGAGGCAGAAGATACTCGCCAGCATCATGCCTTCGATCACAGGAACGCTGCGAATCGGACCAGGGCGGGTCGTGCGATTGACGAGAAACCACATGGCTACGAGGCTGATGACCCAGCCCGCCAGAAAGAAAGCGCCAAGTTCTAGTTCAAGCAGGTGCGTCATCGCGCTTTTCCTTGTCTCGAGGCCTACTTGCGCTTTGTGAGGCCCATCGGATCGTCGTCTTCGAGCGGTATCCCGTCCTTGTCGAATTTAGGCTTGGCGCCCGAGCGCTTGTTCAGCCCCATCGGATCGTCGCTCTCGACTGGAATGCCATCCTCGCCAAACGTCGGCTTGCCTGGCGCGCCCGACCCTCGCGCAGGAGTGGCGCTCCCGGAGCCCGTGCCCGGCGTCGCTGGCGCTGTAACAGCGGGCTTTGACGCTTGGAACAGCGCTTTAGGCAGCCAAGTGGCCGTTGGCGGAAAGGCCCAGACGATACCGAGCACGAAAAGCTGCATCAGGACGTAGGGAATGGCACCGAGCCAGATCGTGCCGGTCGACATGCTCGGAGGCGCGATCGAGCGGAGATAGAACAGCGTGAATCCGAACGGCGGTGTCAGGAAGCTCGTCTGCAGGTTGATCGCGATCATGACGCCGAGCCAGACCGGATCAAGGCCGAGGATGATCAGCGGCGGACCGCAGATCGGCAGCATGATCAGGATGATTTCGAACGTATCGAGGAAGAACCCGAGAAGGAACATCACGGCCATCACGGCGAGCATGGCGCCGAACGCACCGCCGGGCACATTCTTCAGTGCCTCCTCGACCATGTGCTCGCCGCCGAGGCCACGAAACACGAGCGAAAACATCGATGCCGCCAACACGATCACGAAGATGATCGAGGTCGTCACCATGGTGTTGCGGGCCGCGTAGTAAATCATCTCAAGCGACAGGCGCCGGTTCATGGCGGCCAGGATCATGGCGCCGATCGCGCCGACTGACGCCGATTCCGTCGGTGTCGCGAAGCCGAGCATAATGCTGCCGAGCACGGCCAGAATCAGCAGAAGCGGCGGAACGAGCGCAGAGAACACCCGGCGCGGCAATCCGCTGCGATCAGCGTCCGACATTTCCAGAGCCGGGACGGTTTCCGGCTGGAATATCGCTTTGTAGGTAATCCAGAGAAGGTAGACGCCGACCATGATGAAGCCGGGAATCAGGGCACCGGCGAACAGGTCGCCAACCGAAATCGGGTCGGGTGTGAAGTTTCCCTTTCGGAGTTGGGCGGCCTGGTTGACGCCGGCCAGGATATCACCGACGAAGATCAAGACGGTCGATGGCGGGATGAGCTGCGCCATAGTCGACGAGGCGCAAATCGTGCCGGAGATCAGACGCTGATCGTAGCCTGCCCGCATCATCGCCGGCAAACTGATGAGACCCATGGTGACAACGGTGGCGCCGACGACCCCCGTCGAGGCTGCGAGTAGGGCACCGACCAGGATAACGGAATAGGCAAGGCCGCCACGCAGCTTGCCGAAGAGCTGCCCCATCGTCGTGAGCAGCGACTCCGCGATTCCGGATCGTTCGAGCACGAGCCCCATGAATATGAATAGGGGCACCGCAACCAGGACCTCGTTCAGCATGCTGCCGAGATAGCGCGAGGGCAGGCTGTGCAAAAACGAGTAGTCGAAAGAACCGAACTGATGGCCGATGAAGGCGAAGATGAGTGACAGCCCAGCAAGCGTGATCGCGATCGGGTAGCCAATCAGAAGTGTGGCGAGCACCCCGATGAACAGCAGGATCGAGAGGATATCGCCAACGTTAAGGGTGGCCAGCATGTGCAAACTTCACGCTCTGAGTGGGGAAACGGAAAGGTGATCGGTCATTCGCCGAGCCCAGCGATCGCGCGAGGCGGCGCCAGGTGACCCAACCCGTTGATCACCAGAATGCAGCGGCCGACCATCGCGAGACCTTGCAGCAGCATCAGACCTGCGAAGGCCAAAATGATCGTCTTCATGATGTAGAGGCCGGGCATCCCGCCGACCTGCGAGGACGTTTCCCAGATGGCCCAGGAGTTCGTCACGTGCGGCCACGTGAAGTAGATGAGCAAAAAGATCCAGGGAAACAGGAACACGAACGTGGAGATGAGATCGAGCCACGCCTGCTTAACCGGACTGGCACGAGCGTAGAGGATGTCTACGCGCACGTGCTTGTTGGCCATCAACGTGTAACCGGCGCCGAGCATGAAAGCCGCGGCGTGGGTCCACACGTAGAGCTCCTGCATCCAGACGAAGCCGGTATGGAGGGCATAGCGGATGAAGACAACGGTGGCGCAGATCAGCACCGTCGCAAGTGTCAGCCAGGCAACGACGCGGCCAACATAGTCATTAACGGCCTCGGCGAAGCGCACGAAGCCGGCTAGCGCACCCATCAAATTCCTCCCTCCACGTGGGGACGCGCGCGGCGCCCACCGATCGTGTCTAGCAGCCAATTTATGCCGCGAGAACAGCAATCCTCTGACACAATTGACGCGCTTCGCAAATAGGAAAGGCACAGTCTCGATCGTGCCTGATTATCCGGCAGGCAGGCCCAAGCTTCAGTCAAGGTGAAGGATCAGGTCCTTCATCGTGTCGATCACCAGATCGGCGCGAAGATCAGCAACCGGACCATGTGCGTAGCCGTAGCTCACCGCAATGACAGGGCAGCCGGCTGCACGCGCCGCACCGACGTCGGAGCGGCTGTCCCCGACGACCAGCGCATCAGCCGGGCGGGTACCGAGCTTGGCGAGCACCGCCATCAGCATATCCGGCGCCGGTTTGCGCGGAAGATCGTCGCGGGCGCCGACGACCGAGGCGAAAAATGGCGCGATCCCCAATGCCCTGAGTGCGATCGCCGTAATGTGTTCGGCCTTGTTGGTGCACACGCCGAGTGGCATGCCGCGCCGCTGAAGCTCGCCGAGTGTCTCCTTGACACCCGGATAGAGACCGTTGCCCGCCTCCGACACTTGGGCATAGACCTTGTAGAATGACGTCATCATCGCGTCGAAGGTCGCATCGTCGATGCTGGTGCCGCGCGCAGCCAAAGCCCGCTTCAGTGCGACCGACGCGCCGCCCCCGATGAAGGTCTGCACCTCGGTGAGCGGAAACGGTGGTTGGCCGATCTCGGCCATCGCGGAGTTGAGCGCCGTCGCGATTTCCGGCGCGCTGTCGACGAGTGTGCCATCGAGGTCGAAGATGATGGCCTTCGGACGGAATTTACCGCTGCTCATCGGGCGAGCGCCGCGATGCCGGGAAGCTCCCGCCCTTCGAGCCATTCGAGGAAGGCGCCGCCGGCCGTCGACACGTAGGTGAAATCGTCCGTCACACGCGCCAAATTCAACGCGGCAACCGTATCGCCGCCGCCCGCGACCGAAACCAGCTTACCCGCTTTCGTCATCGCCGCCGCCTGCTGCGCCAGAGCAAACGTGCCCTCGCCGAACGGCGAAATCTCGAACGCACCGAGCGGGCCGTTCCAGAGCAGCGTGCGGCACTGCTCGATCACCTTCGACAGGTGCTCGATCGACTTCGGCCCCACGTCCAGCATCATCTGATCGGTGGGGATGGCCGCCACATCGACCACCCGGCTCGCAGCACCGGCCTTGAACTCACCCGCCACCACGCCATCGACGGGCAGCACGATCGTGCAGCCTTTGGCCGATGCAGCAGCCATGATTTCACGTGCCGTGTCGACGAGATCCGGCTCCGCCAGCGATTTGCCGATGGCACAGCCGTTCGCCAGCAGGAACGTGTTCGCCATCCCGCCGCCGATGATCAGGTAATCGACCTTAGCCATCAGATTGGTCAGGACCGGGATCTTGGTCGAGACCTTCGCGCCACCAACGACGGCCGCGGTCGGGCGCTGCGGGCGTTCCAGCGCGGTGCGCAGCGCGTTGATCTCTTCCATCAGCAACGGGCCGGCATAAGACGGCAACAAGCGCGCAATGGCATCCGTCGAGGCGTGCGCGCGATGGGCGCACGAGAAGGCGTCGCCCACGAAAATGTCGCCGAGCTTGGCGAGTTCAGCCGCAAGCGCCGGATCGTTTTTTTCCTCACCCTTGTGGAAGCGCAGGTTCTCCAACACGAGAACGCCGCCGTCGGCCATGCCCGCAATCGCCTTCGCGGCGACCTCGCCGACACAGTCGTTCGCGAATGCCACGGGCCGCCCGAGAGCGGCGCTGAGGGCCTCCGCCACCGGTTTCAGGGACATATCCGGCACCACGGCACCCTTCGGCCGCCCGAAATGAGAAAGTATGACCACCTTCGCGCCACGCCGCGCGAGATCCTGGATCCCTGGCACCAATCGGGTCAGCCGCGTTGCATCGGTCACGCGGCCATCCGCCACCGGGACGTTCAGGTCCGCGCGCACCAGGACGCGCTTACCTGCCACGTCGAGCCCCGCCGTCGTCTTGAGCTTGTCGAGTTCCATGATCCTTGCATCCTTGCCGCGGCGCTCCCGCAGGGCGCCCCTGTCGAGCGGCCTCCCGCATGCCATGCCCGGCGGCATTTGCGCAACATTCACGCGGCTGTGGTATACGTCCTCGCGCATTGCACTCCGCCGACAATCAACTAAATTGTATGGTGGAAGCGGTAATTTGCTCGTCCCGCCCCGGCTGCACCGTTATTTGGCCGTTCCCGACATCCGGTTACAGGTTCCACGATGACCAATACGGACTACGCGCACTCAGCGCGGCGCGACGGCCAGATTCCCTTGCACGGTCCCGAAGCCTTTGCCGGCATGCGCAAAGCGGGCAGGATGGCGGCCCAGGCGCTCGATATGCTGACGCCTTTCGTCAAGCCTGGCGTGACGACGGAGCGGCTCGACGATCTCGCCTTCGAGTTCGCGATGGATCATGGCGCGATTCCCGCGCCGCTGAACTATCGCGGCTTTACCAAGTCGATCTGCACCTCCGTCAACCATGTCGTCTGCCACGGCATTCCCGGGCCGAAGCCGCTGCGCGAGGGTGACATCCTCAATATCGACGTGACTTTGATTGTCGACGGATGGCACGGCGACACGAGCCGGATGTATGGCGTCGGCCAGATATCGCGCAAAGCCGAGCGCCTGATCGAAGTCACCTATGAAGCGCTGATGCGGGGCGTCGCCGCCGTCAAACCGGGGCATACGACGGGACATATCGGCGCGGCGATCCAGGCGTATGCTGAAGCGGAACGGTGCAGCGTCGTGCGCGACTTCTGCGGCCACGGACTTGGCCGGGTGTTCCACGACCGCCCGAATATCCTCCACTACGGCCAGCGCGGCGAAGGTCCGGTGCTGAAACCCGGGATGCTCTTCACGATCGAACCGATGATCAATCTCGGCAAGTCGACCGTAAAAATTCTCCCCGACGGCTGGACGGCCGTGACGCGCGACCGCGAGTTGTCGGCGCAGTTCGAGCATTCGGTCGGCGTTACCGAGGACGGCTGCGAGGTCTTCACGTTTTCGCCGGGCGACCTCCATCACCCGCCTTACAAGATTGACTAACACACGCTCGGGCTGACGAGGGGGCGGGGAAAAGCTGATGGCACGCCGCAGCAGGACGCCCCCGCCAAACTCCGACGATGCCGATGGCACGGATAGCAATCAGCAGGCGATGCTGTGGGATGCGGCGCTGGCATCGCCGCCTGCTCAGCCGAAACCGCATCACGTCGGCCACCGCCAGCGATTGCGCGACCGCTTTCGCAAAGGCGGACCGGAAGCGCTCCCCGACTACGAACTGATCGAGATGATCCTGTTCCGCGCGCTGCCGCAGGGCGACACCAAACCGCTCGCCAAGGCGCTGCTGCAGCGGTTCGGCTCATTCCCAGATGTCATCAACGCGTCCGAGCCGCGCCTGCGCGAGGTGCAAGGTGTCGGCGAGCGCGTCGTCGATGAGCTGAAGCTCATTCGCGCGGCATCGCTCCGATTGATGCAGGGCGAGATCATGGGGCGTCGCGTGCTCGGTACGTGGCAGGCGGTCCTCGACTACTGCAAAGCGGCGCAGGGATTCGACGACAAGGAGCAGTTCCGCATTCTGTTCCTCGACAAGAGGAACCAGCTCGTTGCCGATGAAATTCAGCAGACTGGGACGGTCGATCACACGCCGGTCTACATCCGCGAGGTCGTCAAGCGGGCACTGGAGCTGTCGGCGTCAGCACTCATCCTGGTCCACAACCATCCGTCCGGCGATCCGACGCCGTCCGGCGCCGACGTCGATATGACCAAGCAGATCATCGCGGCGGCGCGCCCGCTCGGCGTCCTGGTCCACGATCACATCATAGTCGGACGGACTGGCTACTTCAGCATGAAGGGCAAGAAGATCATCTGACGATGTTGGCGGGTGCCCGCGCATTCCGGCCCACCAGCATAGCGGCGATCGCGAGCACTTGGAACGTCGCCGCGGCGATGAACACCCACGGCGCGGCACCGGCTGGCGCACCTGCAGCGGGCGGCGTCAACTCTCGGATCAGTCCGAAGACGGCGGGGGCGAATGCATACGCCGCTTGAGATATGGCCACGATTAGTGCCACCACTCGTAACACTTCCTCTTTAACGAACTCTACTTGCGCGATCAGCGGCGACAAGGAGGTAGTGTTCCCGAATCCCGCGCCGAAGAGGACGATGCCAATCAGGAGCAGCCCCACGTCCGTACCGCCGGCAGCCAGAAAGACAAGGGACCCGGCGAGCTGCGTGCCGTAACCGAGGCACGCGACCAGCCGTCGGTCAGCGCCGATCGGCATCAACCAGCCCAGCAATGTCCGACCACCAATGGCCATGACCGTCACAAGTGCCATGGCGAATCCTGCGCGTTGTGCGCCCAATGTAGGGAGCAACAGGGAAAACAGGTGGGTGACGAGACCAAGCTGCGCGAACAATCCGAACGCCATGCCGGCGGCGAGCGTACGGAACGTCCAGTCGTGCCAGAGCAGGGCTCCGGGCAACGGCCGCGCGTTCGGTGACGTCACACTCACCGCCGCGACGCCTTTCGCGTCACCGTCCGGTTCAAGTCCCATTTCGGTGGGACTGCGAGCAAACAATGTCGCCGAGATCACCCAAACGATCAGCGCTGCCGTCAGCCCGATTGCCGTCGTAGCACCTATGAACCCCAACGAGCCGATTGCCGCGACCCAAAGCGGCGAGAACACGATTCCCCCGACGCTGCCACCGTTGTACGCCATGCCCAATGCAGCCGGGCGAACTCGGACAAACCATGGCGATATGATCGCGTTTATGGCGGCAGCGCTGGTCGCGCTCCAACCGGCGCCACTCACCGCAGCTGCGATGAAAAGCTGCCAAGGTTCCGTTGCCACGGACCAGCCAACAAGCCCGATCGCCAACGCGATTGCGCCGATCTGCGTGAAGCTGGCGAGGCCGAATCGCGCGTGCAGTGCCGGCAGTTGGGCCGCCAGTGCCGATCCGACGAGGTAGTGCATGGTGATAGCCGCGGAGATGAGCCCAAGCGACCAGCCGCGGGTCTCATGCAGCACGCCAAGGAAAACCGGCGGGCCATAGAATCCCAGCCCCCAGCCGAACACGGCGAGGACGAATGCGCCGCCCGTCACCTTCCATCCAAAGAACGCGCGCCTCGGTGCAGGAGATGGGGGCATAGGGTAATCGTCCTGCTCATGATCTGTTTGGACGGCACTTTGCCCGCTCGCCCGATCTATTGCTACGATCACGATCGAAGCATCTACGAGCGCAGTGCGCGAGACTGACGCCGGACTTCGAGGACCAGCACCATGGCCAGCACTGCCAAATTCGCCGCCATTGCCGCGCTCGCCGGCGATCCCGCCCGCGCCACCATGCTGCAGGCAATGATGGACGGGCGCGCGCTCACGGCATCCGAGCTGGCGCGTGTGGCTGGTATCACGCCGCAAACCGCGAGTAGCCATCTCGCGCGCCTGACCGATGCAGGATTACTCGCCGTCGAGAAACAGGGGCGCCATCGCTATCACCGCCTCGCTGCACCGTCCGTTGCGCGATTGATGGAGAGCATCATGCGCGTCGCCGCCGAATTGGAGCCGGCCCGCAAGCCGCTCGTCGTCGGCCCGCGCGACGCCGCGCTCCGAGCTGCGCGTACCTGCTACGATCACCTCGCCGGGCAACTTGGTGTCGCGCTCGCCGACGGGCTCGTCGCGGGCGGGCATGTCGAGCTTGAAAGCGACGCTGGGATCGTCACGGCATCCGGTCTCGAGTTGCTTGCTCGCATTGGCATCGATGCTGAAATCCTCACATCCGGCAGCCCCAGTAGAGGTCGCCGCGTCCTCTGCCGGCCGTGTCTCGATTGGAGCGAACGTCGCCCGCATCTCGCGGGCACGCTCGGCGCCGCGTTGTGCCGCCTGAGCTTCGACAAAAATTGGATTCGCCGCGTCGACGGCTCACGCGCGGTGACGGTAACACCCAAAGGCGAGCGGGCGTTGCGCGAGGCGTTGGGTGTGCGGTTACGATAACGTCCCGCCGAGCTTTATTTCACCAGCGCCACGCTCTTGATCTGCGCAAAGACCGGCGTGCCGGGCGCAAGGGTCAACGCGTCAAGCGACTTGCGCGTGATCCGCGCCGCGATGCGCGCACCCTTCCCATCACCGCCAAGTGCCGCAACGATGTTGACCTGCGCCTCATTGGCGTGACCGTCGACCGAAACGACCCGCGCGGGGAGACAGTTGAGGATCGTCGTGTCTGTCGCAGCCGTGCGTGTAAAACTTACGTCGCTCGCCGCGATACGCAACCGCCGTACGACGCCTTTGGCACCTTGCCGACCGGGGACAATCAGCACGCCGCCGGGAACGGCAAACGACGTCAACGCATAGACCTCGTCGATGCTGTCCACTCGTCCCTCGATCATGACCGCGGCCTCCGGCGCCGCGATCAGCGGCAGGCTCGGATCGGTCTGCAACTCGGCCAGCGGCCCCGACGCGACGACGCGTCCCTTGTCCAGCAGCACCATCGTATCCGCGAGCCGCGCAACCTCGCCAATATCGTGAGTGACATAAACGATCGGCATCGCGAGACTTTTGTGGAGCCGCTCGAAGTACGGAAGGATCTCCTCCTTCGTCATGCGATCGAGCGCCGAAAGCGGTTCGTCCATCAGCAGTATGCGCGGCCGGGACAGCAAAGCGCGACCGACCGCGACGCGCTGACGCTCGCCACCCGACAGCGCTGCCGGGGAACGATCGAGCAGATGGCCGATCCCGAGGAGATCGACAATGCCGTCGAAACTCAGCGCATCGTCGGCCGGCGCATCTCCCGCGCGGCGCGCACCGAACATCAGGTTCTGGCGCACCGACAGGTGTTGGAAAAGGCTCGCCTCCTGAAAGACGTAACCGATCGGCCGCTGGTGCGTCCGCACGAAGATTCCACGCGCGCTATCCTGCCACGTCTCCTCGCCGACGATGAAATGGCCCGGCAAGCGCTGGAGCCCGGCCATGCAGCGCAAGATCGTCGTCTTGCCACAACCTGAAGGACCGAACAGCGCCGTGATCCCGCGCATCGGCATTTTGAAGTCGACATCGAGCGAGAAACTGCCGAGCGGACCCGCGAGCGCCATCGAGATTTCGCGCGCGTGTCCGCTCATCGGCCGGATTGTCCGAAGCGTTTACCCAACGTCATGGTCGCGAGGATGACTGCGAACGAAAACACGACCATGCCGGCCGACAGGATGTGCGCCTGCGTCCACTGCTGCGTCTCGACGTAGTCGTAGATCGCGACGGAAAGCACCTTGGTCTGACCGGGGATATTGCCGCCGATCATCAGGATGACGCCGAATTCGCCGATCGTGTGCGCAAATCCGAGGATGGCGCCGGACATAAATCCGGGCCGCGCCAACGGCACCGCCACCGACCAGAACGTGTCCCATGGCGATGCCCTGAGCGTCGCAGCGACCTCGAGCGGGCGATCACCGAAAGCCTCGAAGGCATTACGGATCGGCTGCACGACGAACGGCATCGAATAAAGCACCGAGCCGATGACGAGCCCGCTGAACGTGAACGCGAGCGTACGGGCGCCGTACAAGCCGGCAATCACGCCGCCGGGACCGTTCGGGCCAAGCAGGAGCAGCAGATAAAAGCCGAGTACCGTCGGCGGCAGCACGAGCGGCATCGCGACGACTGTGGCCACGGCCTCCTTCCAACGTGCCTTCGAACGGGCCAGCCACCACGCCAGCGGTGTCCCAATGACCAGCAGCAAGATCGTAGTGACGAAGGCAAGCTCGATTGTCAGCCGGATCGGCGACCAGAGCTCAGCAAGATTGAGTTCGCCCACGACACGCCCGTTCTAGTTAATCGACAAAGCCATAGCCGTACTTCTCGATCACCGCGCGTGCGTCCAGTCCCTTGAGGAACCCCAGGAAGGCCTTGGCCGCCTCGTTCCCGGCGCCAGTCTTGAGCAGGACAGCATCCTGCGCACCGGGCTTCAACGCTACCTGCGCGAATGCGACGAAACCGACCTCAGCGTTGCCCGTATCGACGAACTGAAAGGTCTGCGCGATGTTATTGCCCTCGACGATCTTACCTTTCAGCGCGTCGTACACGCCGAGCTTCTGCATGACCTCGACAGCCGCGGCCCCATAGGGCGCGGTCTTCGGATTGGCGATCGCGATTTTGGTGAACTTGCCATTCTTCAGAGTGGCTTCACCAAGCGTCAGGCCGTCAGTCTTGCTAAAGAGTACGAGCCTGCCGGTCGCGTAAGTAAAGATCGCCGGTGTCGCCTGATCGGCGGAGAGGAACACCTCGAACGGCGCGGCCTGCGTGATCTGGTTGTACAATCCCCCGGTCGGCCCGAAGCTGAAGACCGCCGAGTGTCCCGTGCTCTTTTGGAATCGCGCACCGATCTCCTTCACCGCATCGGTGAAATTCGCGGCGACGGCGACCCTGACCTCGGCCGCCCGCACCGCCCCCGACGCGGCCGCGATAACCGTCACCGACACCAGACCAGCAAGCGTCATTTTCGACCATGAAATGCGCGTGTGCATGGTTCCGCTCCGCTCCTGCGAGATATCCATATCGATACAGCGGTCTTAAAAGTCGTGCCCGCGTGTGGCAAGCGCTATTTCCGCCCCGATATAGCGAAAACTGGTTTGCGCCGCCGGAATGGAGCCCCGCGCGTTGCTATATTGGCGCTGCCGGACGCAGCCGTCGCTCCAATTCGACGATCTGTTTTTTGAACGACTTCAGCGCCTGCGTCTCGATCGCCCGGTAGTGGCCGACGAGCGCGTGGCCGAACGTGGTCAGGCGGGCGTGGCCTCCGCCGGCGCCGCCGTGCTGCGTTTCGAGCACCGGCTCGCTGAACATCCGGTTCACCTCGTCCGCCAACAACCATGCGCGCCGATATGACATCTTCATCTCGCGAGCCGCCTGGCTGATCGAGCCATGCTCGCCAATCAGCTCGAGCAGTCGGATCTTGCCGTGCCCGACGTGGCGGTTGCTGTCGAAGTCGATGCGTATGGTGAGGCGCGTCATATCTCGTCCCGTCAGGCTGCGGACCCATGGCGAGCCCGCGCGCCCTCCATCGGTCGGATATATTCTCAAAAGCATAACCGAATACGACTTGGGATGTCATGCGCGGCCGGCGTCAACACGCTACATTCGCAAGTAAGGCGAGCTTCGAGCGGGCGCCGACTATTCCCAGGTGCTCAGCAGACCATCGATCGCGTCTTCGCGCGGAAGGGGCGTTTTTGCGGGCGTCCCCAGCATGAGGAAAGCGGCCAGTTCCTCATCCCCTGAAATGCCGAGCGCGAGCCGAACCCGGCGCGAGGTCGCCGAGATGCCACTGCGCAGGCACCCCGCATAACCCAATGTCATCGCCGCCAGCAGCATGTTCTCGATCGCCGCACCCGCCGCGAGCATCTGGTCGCTGACCGAAACGCGCGGATGATCACGAACGACCCGCAGCACCACCGCCAGCAGCATTGCGCCGCGATACGCCTTCTCGCCCGAACGCTCGATCTCGGCTGCCGGCGCACCAGGATCCTGCTCGGTCTTGGCCTCGCGGAAGGCGGTCGCCAGATCACCGCGGCGTTCGGGCGGGATCAGGATGAACCGATAAGGCCGAAGGCTTTTGTGGTCCGGCGCAGCGGCGGCCGCGCGGAGGATCAACCCGAGTTGTTCGGCGGTGGGAGTCGGCTCCACCAGAAAGCGCGGCGAAACCGAACGTCGGGCGAGTATGAGATCGAGCAGGGGAGGCGAGGCGTCCGTCATGATGATGTCTCCCGCGCGAACGCGCCCTCCAGATGGAGGTGCGGGCCGGTCCCCTTATATACACCGAGCACGCGACCGATGATGGCGGCGTCATCAGTGCCGGCCGCGCGGATAGCGTCGAGACACACGGTCGCCTGAGCCTCGGGCACGCCGATCAGCAATCCGCCCGCCGTCTGCGGATCGAACAGAATCGCATGAACGGATGCGTCCGGTGCGCTCAGCTCCGCGACCGACGTCGCGAGTCGGCCGTTCTCGGGCAGGAGACTTGACACGATGCCAGCCTCCGCAAGGGCGAGCACCGACGGATAGAGTGGGATCCGCGCAAGATCGAGTTCTGCTGCAACGCCGGCGCCGCGCAGCATTTCCAGCAGATGTCCCGCGAGCCCGAAACCCGTGACATCCGTTGCAGCCGTAGGGCCAAACGACCGCATGGCGCGTGCCGACGGTCCATTGGAGCGCCGCATCGTCGTGAGTGCTGTATCGATCGCGCGCGCGCCGGCACGCCCGCGCATGTGCGCTGCGAACAGAATGCCGGTGCCGAGCGGCCGCGTCAGGATGAGGCGATCGCCCGGGCGCAAGCCGCCTTTTGCCAGCACTTCGCCGCGCGCGACCGTGCCCGAGACAAAAAATCCCGCAGCCATCTCCGGCCCCTCGCTCGAATGCCCACCGACAACCGCGACACCCTCACGCTCGAACGCGGCCTTCGCGCCGGCCAGCAACTGATAGAGGTCCTCGGCAACGCGGCGCGGGCCGGCGTACGGCAGCACGACATTGGCGAGCGCGTGGCTCGGCACCGCGCCCATCGCGAACACGTCACCCATCGCGTGATTGGCGGCGATCTCGCCGAATACGAAAGGCTCCGGCCAGAAGGCACGAAAAAAATCCACCGTCTCGACGCGCA
>LNEA01000449.1 GCA_001464855.1 Rhizobiales bacterium Ga0077530 | reverse complement strand
TTGTCCATGAACCGGCGATCGATCCAATCCTTCAACCGCCAGAAAATGTCGCCGGAGAGCGAGAATCCATTGCGCGACGCGATCGCGTGTTGGCGGCCGGTCGACAGCAGCGTCAGGAAATCGCTCTGCGGCACGAATGGCTTTGCCGCCATCCCACGCGCACGCAGACGCAAATTTTCGGCAAGCGGCGGGCCCTGCCGCACAGCGAACACGCCGGATTTCTCGCGCGGATGCTCGAGCACCGTCGCACAATCGCCGACCGCAAAGACGTCGTCATCATCCAACAATTGCAGCGTCGGCCGCACCGCGATGAACCCCGCGCCATCGCGAGGCAATCCCGAAGTCTCGAACCATTTCGCCGGACCAGCCTGCGTCGCGAGCAGCGTTGCATCTGCGGCGATCCTGCGCCCGCTTTCGAGTTGCACCGCGCCCTGCTCGACGCGCCTTACCTGATCGCGCTCGACCAGCGTGACGCCCTGTCGCGCGATCTCCTGGCGCGCCAGCGCCCGAGCACGGGCATTGTGCGTCGGCAGCAGCATCGAACCACCGACAAGCGTGAAGGTGAAAGCATCGGGATCCAATCCGACGATCGGCGCCGCCGTCCGAAAGCGATGGCGTATCGCCAGCACCAGTTCGAATCCGGCGGCGCCCGATCCAACGACCACGATCCGCCGCGGACCGTCCGGCTTGAGCGCGGCCTCGGCAAGGGCTTCCCACCTCCCCGCGAACGTCGACACCGGCTTCACGGCGATGCCATGCGCCGCGGCACCGTCAATGCCGTCGAGGAGCGGCGTGATGCCGACATCGATCGAGAGGAGATCATACCCGACTGGCGGCCGTCCCTCGATCGTGATGCGTCGCGTGGCGCGATCGACACCAGTCACGGTGCCATGAATGACGCGCGCGCCGGCCCAGTTGGCGAGCCGCACGGCGTCGATATGGCATTGCGCGTGACTATAGTGGCCTGCGACGAAGCCCGGCAGCATCCCCGAATAGGGCGCCTCGATCTCGCGCGTGATGACAGTGATGACCACGCCGGGTTCGGGTTTCATGCCAAACATTTTTAGCGCGATGACGTGCGAGTGACCGGCGCCGACAAGCACGATGTGCGTGGTTGCAATCGCGGGCCGCATCAGTCGGATACCCGAAAACAGCCGGCGAAATCATTCTCGTCGAGCCATCGCGTGTAGGCGTCGACCATCGCTTCCCCGGTCACGAGGCCAGCAAGCGCGTCGGCACGGGTCGGACGCGCGATCAACATCCACGCGCCACCGTACGGATCGGTTGCAAGCTGGCCCGGGCGATCGATGAGATCCTCGTTCACGGCTTCGACGACCCCATCGAAAGCAATCCGCGCCGGTCCAACCCACTTGCTACTTTCAATTGTCGCGCAGGATTTCTGCGCTTCCAGAGCCCGACCGACGCGCTTCGGCGTGAAGGCGAAAATGCGGTAGTCCGCAAGCGCAGGCCCGACCATCGTCATGCCCACCCGGATCAAACCGCCGTCGATCGGCTCGTACCACATATGATTCTCGACGTCGTAGTGGAAGCGCTTTGGAAACACGCAGCCGCGGATTTCAAGAATATCGTCACGGTCGATGCCTGACCCAGTCATCAGTGCAGTCCGACAGGATCGATGCGGATTGGCCGGCCACGCGTGTCGAAGAAGCCGGCGTCATTTAGAACCATACGGTTGATGGTCACCTCGTCGATCCGCTCCTGCAGTCGCGCCTTCGCGACGATATCGATTAACGGTCCGCCCCCCGGCGGCGATTCCGCAAAGATCGCGAACCCGTCCCACTTGCGCCGCGACGCATCGAGCATTGTCTTCATGTCGCGCCAGCGCACCTCATCGCCGATGACGTGGACGTAGGAGCACGAGATCATTTCCACCTTATCGCCGCCGAGCGAGACCAACAGAATGAGCGCCGTGAAGCCGCCGCTCGCCGCGAAGCGCTCGGCGATCCAGCTCTCGAACTCCGCGCCTCTAGAACTCGACAACGGGGAGCTCCTGTATCTCCACCTCGAGAATATCGAGATAGTTCGAGCCGAACTCCGCGAGATACCAGGCTTCAAATGTCGCGAGCGCGGCTCCGATATCCTGGCGCTCTGCCGACGTGGTCAACGGCTCGTCGTGCGCGTCGGATCGCGGCCGCACGGCATGCCACGCCGCCATCGAAACAGGACGCCACGCCGCAAAAATGCGCCGGCGCTGCTCGGTGTCGCCATGCCAGCCCATCTCGGTACGCAACGCCGCCGCCTGAGCCGCGATCGCCTGTTCCTCGCTCTCCGCGCGACGCGCCGCCTGCACCATCAGCTCCGCGAGCGAAAGACGTCGGAAAGCATATTTGCGGGCAAGCTCGCGCGACGCGATTTCCCGAGCGACGTTGTTGCGGAACGAGATCTCCTCGCGCTGCGCCGCGAGCGCCGTCTGGTGGAGCGCCGAAAGAAACTCATTGTCGCGATCCATTATCGAGACACTCCTCGGTACGAGATAACTGCTTAATAGCCGCGATTATCCGGCGCCGCCAGCCATCTTTGCGGCCCGTCATAGCGGTCCGATCGCGCGATGAAACAGCGGGAGGTCGAGACCCGCGATGCGATCGCCAACTGCTGGTCTAGTGCCGTATAACGTAGGTCGTGCCCTGTGGAACCGACAATGCGGAGTGAGGCGATGGATCAGCGAGCGGCAGCCCTGAATACTGCAGCGCAGCGCTTCGACAGCGGCGCATTCGAGGAACGGCTGGCGCGCCTCGTCGCCGTCAAAAGCACCTCGCATGATCCCGGCTCGCTGTCGGAGATGAAGCGCTATCTCACGGACGAAATGACGCCGTGGCTGAAGCAGATGGGGTTCACCGTCGAGGTGCACCCGAACACGGTACCGGGAATCGGTCCCATACTTTTTGCCGAGCGGATCGAGGCGCCAAATTTGCCCTGCGTCGTCACCTATGGGCACGGCGACACGGTTCTCGGCATGGACGACGCCTGGACATGTGGCGCGGGCCCGTGGACGCTGAAGCGCGATGGCGACCGCTGGTACGGTCGCGGTACGGCCGACAACAAGGGACAGCACGCCATCAATCTGTTCGCGCTCGAGAGCGTGCTGCAGACGCGCGGCGGCAAGCTCGGTTTCAACGTTAAACTGGTTTTGGAGATGGCGGAGGAAAGAAGCTCCAAGGGCCTGCGTCGCTTTGTCGAAACCATGGTGGACCGTCTCAGCGGCGACGTCTTCATCGCGAGTGACGGTCCGCGCGTCGCACCGGACACGCCGACCGTCGCGGCCGGTTCACGCGGCACGTTCCGCTTCGATCTCGTCGTTTCGCCGCGCGCCCGCAGCGTGCACTCGGGACACTGGGGTGGCCTGACGACCGATCCCGCCGTCGTGCTCAGCAATGCCATTGCGTCGATCTGCGATACGCGCGGGAAGGTTCTCGTCCGCGCGTGGCTGCCGAACGGCGGCAAGAGCCTCGATCCTGCGACACGCGACCTTCTCCGCGACTGCCCGATCGATGGCGGAACGGATGCGGCCAAGCTCGAACCCGACTGGGGTGAGCCCGGACTGCGCCCGGCGGAGAAGCTCTACGCGTGGAACTCCTTCATCGTACTCGCCATGAAAAGCGGCGTGCCCGAGGCGCCCGAGAACACGGTCTCCCCGATCGCGCGCGCGACGTGTCATCTCCGCTATACGCCAGCGACGCCGCCGGACACCTTCGTCCCCGCATTGCGCGCGCACCTAGATCTTGAAGGTTTCTCCACGGTCCGGATCGAGAACGCAGGCGTCGGCATGCCCGCGAGCGCTATCGATCCCAACTCGCCTTGGATTGCATTCGCCGCGCAAAGCCTGCGCGGATCGCTCGATCGGCACGTCCAGATCATTCCCTGCACATCGGGCGGAATGCCCGGCGACCTCTTCCAGGATCTACTCGGCCTGCCGCTGGTTTGGATTCCGCACGGCCACAACGCCTGCGGACAGCACGGCCCCGACGAGCATATGCTGATCGATACCGCGCGTTCGGGCGTCCTTGGAATGACGGGGTTGTGGTGGGATATGGCGACAGCAGAGCGCCCACGTTGAGCGCCGCACCACTCTGTCAAGCGCCGAGAAGCTGCGCGCGATCCATGTCTATCGCAACGGCAACGGGCGCGCCGACATCCAGCAGACCGCTCGCCGACGAGAACGGCGCTTCGACGAGGATTTCGGAGCCCGCGATCGTCACGCCATAGCGCACGCTGGCACCGAGGAACTCGCGATGGACCACGGTGCCGGCAAGCCCCGACGATCCAATCGGCTGGAGTGTGGCGTGCTGCGGTCGAAAGACCAAGTTGGCATTCGTCGGCGCGGTCAACCCGGCTGGCAAAAGCAACGTCGCGCTTTCGTTGATCGCGAAGGCGCTCTGCGCCCCGTTCGCCGTGACACGGCCTGAAAGAATATTTGCCGTTCCAAGGAAACCCGCGACGAAGAGGTTGG
>LNEA01000448.1 GCA_001464855.1 Rhizobiales bacterium Ga0077530 | reverse complement strand
ACGGCGCAGCCGACCAAGCCGGTGGTTCCGTCTGTCACGGCGCCGGCCTATTCGTGGACGGATACCTCACACGCGGACCCCTGAGTTGAGGCGCGCCGTAGCTCAATTTGAGCATTGACCTTCAGGGCTCGGTCATACTTCAAGTGTGTGGTTCTCAAAACAAGAGGCCCACCCGCTCGGAGGCTCCGATGACCCTCAAGACACTCCTCACCGCGTTCGCCGCTGCCGTCGAGAAGGGGGACGGCAACGCCCTTGCCGACTGCTTCACCGCTGACGGCATCTACGACGATTATTTCTTCGGTCCGAGCAAACCCGGCCGCGACGGCATCGTCGAGATGCTCGCTCATTTCTACGAGGGCGGAAAAGACTTCCGCTGGGACTTCTTCGACATCGCTGAGGCTGGGCCGCTCGGCTACGCCAGCTACCGTTTCAGCTACACGTCGATCCTCCCGGAAGCCAAGGGCGCCCGCGTTGCGTTCGAAGGGATCAGCCGCATGACCCTCGCCGACGGCCGGATCCAGCACTATGCCGAAGTCTTCGATCGCAGCATCGCGTTGTCGCAACTCGACTTCGCGCCCGAGCGCCTCAAGAAGATCGCGCTCAAGTATGCGAACCGGCTCAAGGAAACCCCGGCCATGGCGCGGCATGTGAAGACCTGAGAGATTTTCGGCTGTGGTTACGTGGTGCCGCAAGCCGGGTCGTTCGCAGTGTGCGCCGCACAGATTTCGTGACAAGCCGAATACGCACGGCTTAATGGATATGTCGTACTGCGTGTGATTCGACCGCCGTGCACTCACGCGAGTGAATGGCGGGATGCGCAACTCATTGGTTGCGCTGGCCATGTTGGCGTAGGTGCTGGGCGCTCAGTCTGGTCGGTCAGGAAGACCGGAGGCTGAGTTTTTCCAGTGCGCTGGCCCGACAGGGAAACCGCGGCCGCCATCATGGCCGCGGACATAAGTCAGTCCGTAGCGTCCACATCGAGTCCAACATCATTGCGGTCGAGCGATTGAGCACCGTTCCTCGGCGTTGATGTTCGCGAACACATCCACGTGGAAAGGCTGGAGCAGCCGCTGCTCCAGCCTTTCTTTTTTGCAGACGCGGAAGGGTTTGATCGAGCTCCGTCGCCGCCGCGCGATGTGTAGGCCACACTCCACCACCGATCGCCCTGGCCTACTCGCGCACGCCGACACAGGCTGCTAAGGATTCGGCTCATTCAGCCGGTTGCTGCCGTTGTGCCGCGCTGGCGATCACTGCACGGAGAGAGCCACATGCTGCCGCACCTGATCCTGATCGTTCTCCAGCTGTTGGGTGCCGTTTACATAGCGCCCGTCATCAAGAGCTACATTCCATCGCTCGGGCGCGTCAGCGGCTACGACATCGATATTTTCATCTGGGCGATCCTGTTCGCGGTGGTCATTTTCGTCATCGGATTTATCGGATCTATCGTGCTCAAAGGGGTGCGCACGCCTGGCGCCGGCGCTCTGACGCTGGCCTTGGTGCTGGCCCTCGTCATCGCCGCGCTGACATTGGTGGTCCCGATCACGCGAGGCGCTGCCGAGGCTGGTCTCAGGATCGCAACGCTGTGGTGGCCACTCATCGGCGCCATGATTGGTTACTTTATCAAGAGGTAGCCCGTTTTCGCCCGTTGTAGGCCGTGTAGCAGCCATTCGGCAGGCCCGTCGCGCGCCGTGTGGCGGGCTTTTTGCGCTTTTCTGCTTGCAACCAGGGCGCCTTAGCCGCTAGGCGTTCGAACCATCGAATTCCGCTAACCGAGCCGAACTCGCAAAACCCAGTATCTTCGAGGGGAAACTCCCATGCGCGTCTATTACGATCGTGATGCCGACATCAATCTGATCAAGAGCAAGAAGGTTGCCATTGTCGGCTACGGCAGCCAGGGCCATGCCCATACGCTCAATCTGCGCGACTCCGGCGTCAAGAATATCGCTGTGGCTCTGCGCAAGGGCTCGCCGAGCGCCAAGAAGGCCGAGGGCGAGAAGCTCAAGGTGATGGAAGTCGCCGAAGCCGCCAAGTGGGCCGACGTCATCATGATGCTGACGCCCGACGAACTGCAGGGCGATATCTATCGCGACCACCTGCACAAGAACATGAAGGACGGCGCCGCGATCATGTTCGCGCACGGCCTGAACGTGCATTTCAACCTGATCGAGCCGCGCGCCGATATCGACGTCGGCATGGTCGCCCCGAAGGGCCCCGGACACACGGTCCGCTCCGAGTACTCCCGCGGCGGCGGCGTGCCTTGCCTCATCGCCATTCACCAGGACAAGAGCGGCAACGCCCACGACCTGTTTCTCTCCTATGCGTCGGCGATCGGCGGCGGCCGCGCCGGCATCATCGAGACGACCTTCAAGGAAGAGTGCGAGACCGATCTGTTCGGTGAGCAGGCCGTGCTCTGCGGCGGCCTCGTCGAGCTGATCCGTGCGGGCTTCGAGACGCTGGTCGAGGCCGGCTATGCGCCCGAGATGGCCTACTTCGAGTGCCTGCACGAAGTGAAATTGATCGTCGACCTCATCTATGAGGGCGGCATCGCGAACATGAACTACTCGATCTCCAACACCGCGGAGTGGGGCGAGTACATGAGCGGTCCGCGCGTGATCACGTCCGAGACCCGGGCCGAGATGAAGCGGATCCTCGCCGACATCCAGCAGGGCAAGTTCGCATCCGAGTGGATGCAGGAGTGCAAGGCTGGACAAGCTCGCTTCAAGGGCACCCGGCGCCTCAACGACGCCCATCAGATCGAGGAAGTCGGCGCCAAGCTGCGTGCGATGATGCCTTGGATCAAGGCTGGCGCGCTGGTCGACAAGGCCAAGAACTGATCCTCGCGGCAGAGAGCATTTAAATGTCAAAGGCCGGGCTCAGCGCCCGGCCTTTTCATTTGGGTTTCAAACCAGCAAAGACGGCGCGTGTCGCTGCGGCCTACTGCGGGAATTTCTTGAGGTACGCGACCAGGTCCTTGCGGTCCTGCTCATCCTTGAGGCCCGCGTAGGCCATCTTGTTGCCGGGCATCGCGGCGCGCGGATTGAGGAGATATTCCATCATCTTTTCCTCGGTCCACACCCAGCCCTCGGCGCCCGCTTTTTTGTTGGCGTCCGAATAGTTGAAACCGTCGATCGTGCCCGCCTTGCGGCCGACGATGCCGTTGAGCACCGGGCCGACCTTGTTCTTCGCCGTGGGGCCGACGTCGTGACAGGCGCGGCAACGCTTGAAAACCTCGGCGCCGTTATCGGCGTCCTGGGCGACGACGACGGTTGCGCCGAGCGCCATCGTGGCGGAGATTGCCGACAGAAGTAGGGCCCGCTTCATTCTTGTCTCCCTGTGCGAAAACGATCCGGCCGACGGTAGCCGATCGTTCGTCGCCCGCCTGCTCAGCCATTGGAACCATTCTATATACGTAAGGCGATCCGGCGCGCCGGCCAATCCGCGCGACCAAATGCTGCACGTTGCTGGGGCGAGTTTCAGGCGGGGACGTCAGATCCGCGAGCCGGTGGCGCGCGACGCTTGGAGCGTGGTTCGCTTGGTGAGGCTTTTTTTGCGGCCGCGCCATCGGCGACGGCGCACGGCGGCTTCAGCAACCGATCGATGTCGGCGCGCCGATTCCAATAGGGCTCATTGCCATAGATTTCGCTGAGAAATTCGATGAAGACGTTGACCTTCTCGGGCATGAAATCGCGGCACGGATAGACAGCGTGGATCGCCACGGTGTCGGAGCCGGCGTATTGCGGCAGTAACACCTTGAGGGCGCCACTCTCAAGTTCCGGACCGATGTCCCACGTCGATCTGAGGCCGATGCCTAATCCTGCCAGCAACGCCTCGCGGACGAACTCGAGCGAGTTCGAACGGATGTTGCCCTTGACCTTGAGCTGGTGATGGCCGTCAGGCCCTTGGAGGCGCCAGAAGTCCTGGGCGCCGGCCGACAGGCAGTTGTGAAAATCGAGTTCGGCGAGATCAGACGGTGTGCCGAACGTCTCGATGTACTTGGGCGACGCGCAGATCACGCGCCGATCTGCCGCGAGCTTGCGCTGGACGAGCGAACTGTCTCTCAACTCGCCGATACGGACGGCGAGATCGAAGCCCTCGCGAATGATGTCGACGTAGCTGTCGGTCAGATGGAAATCGAGTTCGATCTCGGGATACTTGGCGAGAAACTGCGGCAGGTAGGGCGCGATGTGGAGGCGACTGAAGGCCGTGGGCGCCGTCACTTTGAGGACGCCACGCGGCTTCGTGTTCCGCCGGCTGACAAAATCCTCGGCCTCCGCGATCAGGCTGAGGATGTCCACGACGCGCTTGAAGTATCCTTCACCGGTCTCGGTGAGCGTGAGTTGTCGCGTGGTCCGCTGAAACAGCCGGGTCCCGAGCCGCTCTTCGAGGAGGCTGACGCGCTTCGACACGACCGCAGGAGACAAACCCATCTCGCGGCCGGCCGCGGACATATTACCGGTACGCGCGACTCGAGCAAAGATTTCGAGGTCGGTGATGGCTGTCACGGCGTTGTCCCCCTGAACGCAAATCTTAGTCCGAAGGCTTGAGACAAAAATTGATACGCGTACCCAACAGTCAATTATGCCCCGCAATGACCAAAGTGTGTCACCCCACTCAACCTGGGGGGATGAGAATTGTTCCTGGCCGTTGAAAATACGCAGGGCGTACGCTGTTGGTTTCACGTCGCGCTGTTTTTTCTTCGGCCGGATGGCTCAAAAAGCGGCGCGCGAGGGGGCTCAGATGCAACTCCGTGCGCGGGGGCCAAGCGTTCCTGTTGAAACGACGGCGATCGGCAGGTCGGCACGGCGGGAAATGGCACGAACGGGTCTCATGATGCTATGCTGTGGTAAACGACAGTCTCAGCGCATTGACGCCTGACAATGGCGGCGAGCCTGAGCGTGGTGCTCGAGAGAATTGGTACTGAACGGCGGAAACTCGGAATGCAGACGACTATTTTGCCTCCTCCCGATGCCAAGGTGATCGGGCGGCGCAATGCGATCGTGCGGGATCTGGAAAAGTTGCTCGGCGCCGGTCGCGTGATCGCAGACGAGGACGGTCGGCGCGCGTTCGAGACCGATGGGTTGACCGCCTACCGCTGCATGCCGCTCGCGGTCGTGCTGCCGCGCACGACCGACGAGGTGTCGCGGACGCTGAAGTACGCCCATGACAACGCTATCAAGGTCGTTCCGCGCGGCGCCGGCACCTCGCTCTGCGGCGGCGCGTTGCCGGCGGAAGATGCGATCGTCGTCGGTGTCTCGCGTATGAACCGGATCCTCGAGGTCGATACAGAGAACCGCTTCGTCCGGGTCGAGACCGGGATCACCAACCTCGGCATCTCAGCGGCCGTACAGCCGCACGGCTTTTTCTACGCGCCGGATCCGTCCAGCCAACTTGCCTGCACGCTCGCCGGCAACATCGCGATGAATTCGGGCGGAGCCCATTGCCTCAAGTATGGCGTCACGACCAACAACGTGCTCGGCCTCAAGATGGTCCTCGTCGATGGGCGCGTCGTCGATATCGGCGGGAGTTACCTCGACACGTCGGGCTACGATTTGCTCGGCCTGATCATCGGTTCGGAAGGCCAGTTCGGGATCGTCACCGAGGCGACGGTGCGCATCCTGCGCTCGGCGGAGGCGGCGCGACCGATGCTGCTCGGATTCGAGTCGAGTGAAATTGCCGGCCGCTGCGTTTCCGCGATCATCGCGTCGGGCATCATCCCGGTTGCGATCGAGTTCATGGACAAGCCCGCGATCCATGTCTGCGAGGCGTTCGCGAAGGCCGGCTATCCCCTCGACGTCGAGGCGATGCTGATTATCGAGGTCGAAGGCTCCGAAGACGAAATCTCGACGCTGCTCGCGCGCATCGTCGAACTGGCAAAACCTTTCAAGCCGAAAGCGATGCGCGTCAGCGCCAGTGCGGAAGAAAGTGCTGCCATTTGGCGCGGCCGCAAGTCGGCGTTTGGCGCTCTGGGGCGGATTTCCGACTACTACTGCATGGACGGTACGATTCCGCTCGGGCGGTTGCCCGAGGTGCTCGTGCGCATCTCTGAAATCTGCAGTGGGTATGGGCTGAAGGTCGCCAACATTTTCCATGCCGGTGACGGCAACCTGCATCCGCTGATCCTCTATGAGGCCAACGATCCCGACCAGGTGCACAAGGCCGAAGCGGCCGGCGCCGAGGTCCTGAAACTGTGCGTCGAGGTGGGTGGCTGTCTCACCGGGGAGCATGGTGTCGGCGTCGAGAAGCGCGACCTGATGACGAGCCAGTTCACCCCCGGCGAGCTGGCGCTGCAAATGCGGATCAAGACGGTGTTCGATCCGCAATGGCTGCTCAACCCACACAAGGTCTTCCCGCTCGAGAATCGCGACATCCAGTCCATGGCGTGGGAACATTAACTTGGAGCAGCAGCACCTACGTCCCGGCAGCGAGCGCGAGCTTCAGCGCTTCATCGCGGATGCGGCCCACGCGCGCCGCCCGCTCGAAATCGTTGGCGCCGGTACCAAGCGATCCATGGGGCGGCCGGTCAACCAGTCGCTCACCATCACGACCGCCTCGCTCTCCGGCATCAAACTTTACGAGCCGACGGAACTCGTCATGAGCGCTCGCGCTGGCACGACGCTCGCGCGCGTCGAGCA
>LNEA01000447.1 GCA_001464855.1 Rhizobiales bacterium Ga0077530 | reverse complement strand
GACGAGCGGGCCGATCTGGACGTGGGTCGGATCGAGCGCCTCACCCGGGATGAACGTCATCGCGCCGATGAAGTCGGCGACGAACGCCGTCGCAGGATTGCGATAGATCTCGGTGGGGGTGCCGATCTGCTCGATGCTGCCGTGATTCATGACGACGATGCGATCGGCCATCGTCAGCGCTTCTTCCTGATCGTGCGTGACCATGATGGTCGTGACACCGACGCGGCGCTGAAGTTCCTTGATTTCCTGGCGCAGGCGCACGCGGACGCGCGCGTCCAGTGCCGACAATGGTTCGTCGAGAAGCAAGAGGCCGGGCGAGATCGCCAGTGCGCGAGCGAGTGCGACGCGCTGCTGCTGGCCCCCGGAAAGCTGTCCCGGATACTTGGCGCCTTGATCGGCAAGGCCGACAAGCGTCAGCAATTCAGCCACGCGAGCGGCGGTCTCCGCTCTCGGCCGCCGCCGGCTCGTCAACCCATAACCGACGTTGGCCGAGACGGTCAGGTTCGGAAACAAGGCATACGACTGAAACACGATGCCGAAGTCGCGGGCGGCGGGTGGCAGGCTGGAGACGTCACGCCCACCTTGCTCGATTGTCCCCGATGTTTGCGGATCGAGACCGGCGATCGAGCGCAGCAACGTGGTCTTGCCGCAACCGGACGGTCCGAGGAAGCAGACGAACTCGCCGGCCATCACATCCAGCGAGACCCCATTCAGCGCCGTGAATGCGCCGAACTTCTTGACGAGGTCGCGCACGCGCAGATAGGGCGTGGCCGCAGCCACGCCCTGTCCATGCTGCTCGGTTCCGTTTGCTGTCACAGTCGGTCACACGAAGGGTGATCGCGCCGCAGGGCTTGCACTTACTTCGGGGCCGCCTTGGAGTCGTAGCGCTTCGTCCACTCGGCAAGGATGCGTCCACGGTTCAGCGCCATCCAGCCGAAATCGTTCTTGATCAGCATCTTTTCGGCGTCCTTCGGATAGTTCGGCGGAAGGTTCTCAACGCCCGGCAGCGCGACCACGGCATACGTCTTGGCATAGAGTTCGTTGGCGCCCTTGGTCGCAACCCAGTCGGCAACCTGCTTGGCGAGCGCCATGTTCTTGCTGCCCTTCACGACCGCTGCAGCTTCGATCTCCCACCCCGTGCCTTCGCTCGGGATGATGACCTCGAGCGGTGCGCCTTTGGTTTTCTCGCTGGCGCCACGCATATCGAGCGCGATGCCGGCGACGCGTTCACCGCGCGCCGCCTGGACGCAGGGGGCCGAACCGGAATGCGTGTAGACGGCCATGTTCTGATGGAGCGCGTCCATGTACTTCCAGCCGGCTTCTTCGCCCATCATCTGCAGCCAGCCCCCGACCATCAGATAGCCGGTGCCCGAGGATGCCGGATGCGGCATCACCAGCTTGTCCTTGTACTTGGTGTCGAGCAGGTCTTTCCAACTCTTAGGTACCGCCACGCCGACCTTGCCGGCCTCGACAGTATTGTAGCAAATCACGCCGAGATAACCGTCCATGCCGGTCCACGTGTACGGCTCAGCTCCGTCGCGAAAATTCGCCTTGAGCGCGTCGGCGCCCTTGGGCTTGTAGGCTTCGAGCAAGCCTTCCTTCTCGAACACGATGATCGACGTCGCGGCGAGACCGAGGATCACATCGGCGCGGGGGTTGTCCTTTTCGGCGAGCACACGAGCGGTGATGACACCGGTCGAATCGCGCACCCAGGCGACTTCGACTCCCGGCACTGCAGCCTCGATCGACGCCTTGAACGGCATAAGTTGGTCGTTCTCTAGCGCCGTGTAAATTGTGAGACGCGTCTTGGTCTGGGCGTCGGCGCGATCAAGAGCGCCAGCCGTGAGCAATACGAGCGCCGAGGCAGCAACGCTGCGCAAAAGCGAACTCATCGACATCAGATTCCCTCCGAAGTGCCAATTTTGAACTCAAGTGTGGTCCGGAACAGCTTCTAAGAATGAAGTGCGATAGGTGTACGACATTCCGACTCGTCAGCCGGAACGAACACGGTCGAAGGAGTCCCCGCCTTCCTGTTCTCTCAGCGTCGCGGGCTTTGGCGGGTTTCGCAAGGTCAAGGAATGCCCATCTTATGGGCTTTTTGCCTGGGTTGTCGACACGCGTCTGGCC
>LNEA01000446.1 GCA_001464855.1 Rhizobiales bacterium Ga0077530 | reverse complement strand
CCGCCCTTGTGCACGCGCAGATCCTGCGCCGTCACGTTGCCTTCCACGTAGCCATATACGTCGATCACGCCGCCGTTGATGATGGTGCCCTTGAGCACGGTATCGCTTTGGATGGTGGCGTTGCGGCGTTTATCGGACACGGTCTACTCCTTGATGGTTCGGGCGTCGCTCCGCGGGCATCAGGCGCCGCTCCCGGGCCCGCTCAGCGACATTGCCTGGAAATCTAAGCGGGCGTCGCGGCGGAAGCGAGGCACCACCGCGATCATGGTAACGGTGCCTCCCCACTCACTGGGTCGGGCCGCGATCGGGGATCTCGATTTCGAAGACGGCGCCGCTTCCCGTGCCTTCCGCGAGCCGCAGTTCGCCGCCATGCGCCACCACGAGTTCGCGCGCAATCGTCAGGCCGAGGCCCGTGCCACCTTTGCGCACGGAGCCCTGAAACGCCTGGAAGAGATGCGCGCGGGCGCGTTCAGGCACGCCGGGCCCGGTGTCGGTCAGGCGGATGAGCGTCGTGTTCATGTGGCGTCGGGCTGCGATCGAGATCGCCTGCAGCGAGTTGCGCGCGAGATTGGACAGCACCCGGTAGAGCTGGTCGCGGTCGGCATCGATGAGGAGATCGTGCTCGATACCGATCACGATCACCACGCGCGTTGTGGGCGAGAGACCAAGCCCGTCGCCCACCTCCTCGGCGAGCGGGCGGAGCTGGAACTTCTCGCGGCGTGGCGCCGCCTCTTCGACGCGACCGAACCGCAGTGTGTCGTTGCAGAACGCGATCGCGCGATCCAACGACGCGATCAGTTTCGGCGCAAAGCTCTGCACGGTCGGATCGGGGCTCGAGACGAGGCGATCGGATAAAAGCTGTTGATCTTGCTCACGGCGAGGCCGAGCGCGGCGAGACGGCTGCGCTGATTGAGGAGCTGGTGCAGCTCAGATTGCATTTGAGCCAGTTCGCGCTCCGCTGTGCCGATCTCGTCCTTGCGAGCGGATGGCGTGATGATGCGGCTCGCGTCTTCCGGGCGCTGGCTGAAGCGCTGCATGTTGGCTGCGAGCCGCAACATCGGGCGAACCAGCAGGGAGTTAAGTGCGAAATAGACGAGCGCCGCGGTAATCATGGAAATGATGATGGACAGCACAAGGATATTGAGACCGAATTTGAGCATCGCTGCCCGCAGCGGCGCCTCGGGGAGCACGATCTCGATCAGCATACCAGCGCCTTCGCGCGGCTGACCTATGATGCGCAGTGTGCGGTCGCCCTTCGAAAACAGCACCTCCATGGCATCCCACACCTGCGCCAACCGCTGACTGGCATTGGCGCCCGTTGCGTTGGGGCCGGCGGGCGACAGATCGCGAGGATGAGCTGGCGCTGGGCATCGCGCTTCAACGCGACAGCGCGCACCTGCGCCGTGCGCAGCAACTCGTCGCGCAGGCCCTGTGGAACGACACCCTCGGGCGAGGCTTCCGCTGCCAAAGAGGCGAGCTGGGCTGAACGCAGCCTCTCTGTCAGCCAGTTGACACGATAGTTCGCGATCGACGGCACGAAGATCATGACTTCCGCGAGCATCACGAAAACGATCGTGAGGATGAGCAGCTTGCCAGGGAGACCAAGATCGCGCACCCGTGAGCGCGCGCGCAGCCAGACGGAACGCGCTGGCCGCGACGCCTCGTTGTCCGTGCCGGCTGGTTGCTCGACCTTCTGGTCCAAACCTGGCGTCCCTCCCGCGCTCGCGTGCCGCGCGAACGATATGACGTGGGTGGCCGCAGCGGCCTCGCATCCGGATTGTCTCATCGCCGCGAGCTTGGCTGAGCACGTCCAATGGCGCGCGAGCCGACAACGCGGGGCCTTGAGAATTTGCGGGCTGTCCTCGCACCCGCCTAACCGGAATCTGCGCGACTATTCTAGCCGAGCTTGCGCAGTAGCGTAACCACCTTCCGGATAAGTGGGTTTCCGGCCGACAGGGCGTAAGTGCCGAGCGCCGCCCGCTTGCTGATCTCGCCGAGGGTCGGGTACGGCGCGACCCACTGGGTCATGGCCGTGATCTTCAGGCCCTGGGACACCGCCAGTGACCAGATCTGAATGAGCTCTCCGGCGTTGTGGCCGACGATTCCGGCACCGAGAATGCGCCCCTTCTTGTCGGTGACGACCTTGACGAACCCCTCGGTCGTCCGTTCGGCCTGGGCTCGGTCGTTCTCGTGGTAGGGCCAGCGAAAAACATTGATCGACTTATGCTTTTTACGGGCGGCGTCCTCAGTCAACCCGACCTGGGCGAGTTCCGGGTCGGTATAAGTCACCCACGGAATGATCTCGTTGTTGACCTTGGCCGGCAATCGGAACAGGGCGCGGCGGAAGACGATTCCGGCATGGTAGTTCGCGACGTGGGTGAACTGCAGCCCTCCGATGACGTCACCGATCGCGAAAACCTTGCTGTTCGACGTGACGAGGCCATCGTTCACCATGATGCCGCGCTTGTCGTATTTGATGCCCGCGGCTTCGAGATTGAGATCCTGGACGTTCGGTTTGCGCCCGGTTGCGACCAGCAGGTGCGTTCCCTCGATCGTTTCGGGGCCGTTTGGGGTCGAGACCGCCACCCGAATGGCGCCGGCCCAGCCCGATACGCTCTCGACCTTGGCACCCTCGTGCACGATCAGTCCTTCCGAGCGGACGTGCTTGAGAACGACGTCGGTCAATTCCGGATCGTCCTTACCGAGCGCCTTGAGGCCTTCGAGGACGGTGACGGCCGATCCGAGCCGCAGGTGCGCCTGCGCCAATTCCATGCCGATCGGTCCGCCACCAATGACGATGAGATGTCCGATCGCCTCGATGTTCTCGAACAGGGTTTCGTTGGTGAAATAGGGAACCTTGTCGAGCCCCGGAATCGGCGGCACCGCGGGCGACGAGCCGGTTGCGATGACAAAGCGGTGCGCTTTGATCAGCGTGTCTCCCGCCTCAACCGTATTCTTGTCGCGGAAGCGGCCGTGGGCCTGGATGACTTGCACCCCGAGCCCCGTGAAGCGCTCGACGGAATCATTGGGCGCGATCGCTTCGATGACCGAATGCACATGCGCGTTGACGGCTGCCGGATCGATCTGGGGCGACACCGGCGCGATGCCGAACTTGCCCGACGTGCGCATCTCATGTGCGCGCCGGGCCGCGGCGATCAGCGCTTTCGACGGGACGCAGCCATAGTTGAGGCAGTCGCCACCCATCTTGTGCTTCTCGATCAGAACGACCTTCGCGCCGAGCTGTACGGTCGATGCAGCGACAGACAGGCCACCCGATCCGGCGCCGATGACGCAAATGTCGGCGTTGATAGTGCCACCGTGCCCCAGCGACTGCGCACCTTGATCCGTGTCAGCCTTCGATCGCTGCATTGCGGGCTCTCCATTTCTTCAGCGCCACGGGGATCAGTGCCACGACGCCGAGCAGTACGAAAGCGACAATCAACTCTTTTGTGACGAGCGCGCTGGTGTCGATCGTGTAAGGGCACGCAGCCTCGCCGCCCGGCATCTTGGCGACGCACGCACTATAGCTCCTGTTCTGTGCCTTGATGACGCTGCCGAGCCCGGAGCCAGCGACCGAGAACGCGGCGGTTCCCGGAATGATGCCGATGAATGTGCCGAGCATGTAGCTGCGCAATGGCACGCCGAGCACCGCCGCCGCCAAATTGACGATGACAAATGGAAACGCTGGCACGAGCCGCAAAAACAGCAGGTAGGACAGCGCGTTTTCGCGGAAACCTTCGCTCAAGCGCGAAAGCCAAGGCCCAACCTTGGACGCCACCCCTTCACCGATCGACGAACGAGCGACGAGGAAAACGATGGTCGCGCCGATTGTTGCGGCAACGACGGTGGTCGCCGTGCTGATCAGCCACCCGAACAGCAGCCCGCCGGCAAGCGTAAGGATCAGGGCGCCTGGGAGCGACAACGCGACGACGGCGACATAGAGGGCAAAATAGATCGCGAGTGCTGCGACGAGGTTGTGCGTGATGAAATGCCGGAGCGCCTCGTAGTTGAGCCCGATGTTCTTGAGCGTCAGAAGTTTGTGCCATCCCATCGCAACGACGAGTACCGCCACGGCGACGAGTGCGACCAGCGGCAACCACCGGCGCATCGATGACGGAGCGTCCACCGGGGGCATGGTTTCGCGAGTTCGGCGCGGGCCTGACATCGCTGCCGCTCCATGGTTCGACGCCGCATCGATCGGGGCGATCGAATTACTTCGAGCTTGCAGCATCGTGGCTCCCTTGGGAATGAAGACTTTGCGCGCATCCAGAACGTTCGAAAGTCGACGTATCGCAGCCCAGCAAGACGCAACGGCTGGCGCACATCCCCGCCGAGGGTGCTGCAACACAACTGGTATCCATATGAAGAGACGCAGATTTTAGCGGCTGCCGCTTCGAGGCGGCGAACGGCACGCGCACTCTGGCCGATGCGCTGTAGATGCGGATTGAACCGCGCCATTCACAGGCTCGGTCAAGCACACGTGAACCGCCGTAAGGCAGCGTGATCGGTGGGCACGGCTACTCAGCGCTCAGTCGGTGGCGGCATGAGCCAAAGTCGCGGCGACGGCACTGCGCCAACCTCGGTAGCGCCGTGCGCGCTCGGCCTCGGGGAGTGTCGGCATAAAGCTGCGATCGAGCCGCCAGGATTTCTGAAAGCCCTCGCGATCTGGCAGGACGCCCGCCTTATGCCCCGCGAGCCAGGCTGCGCCGAGCGCCGTTGTCTCTAGCATCGTCGGCCGGTCGACGCGTGCCGCCAGCATGTCGGCGAGGAACTGCATGGTCCAGTCGCTCGCGACCATGCCGCCATCGACACGGAGAACGACATCGTCGCAGGCCGGCCAGTCGCCGCGCATCGCCTCGAGCAGGTCGCGCGTCTGGAAACAGACGGCCTCGAGTGCGGCCCGCGCGAGTTCGGCCGGCCCGGTCGCGCGCGTCAGGCCGAACAGTGCGCCGCGCGCCCGTGGCTCCCAGTGCGGTGCGCCGAGGCCGACGAAGCCTGGCACCATGTAGACGTCCTGCGAGGTCTCGGCAGTGGCGGCGAGCGCGCTGGTCTCGCTCGCGGAGCCGACCAATTTCAATCCGTCACGCAGCCATTGCACGGCAGCGCCGGCAACGAAGATCGAGCCTTCGAGCGCGTACGATGTCACGCCGTCAAGGCGGAAGGCGATGGTCGAAAGCAGGCGATTGCGCGATCGCACCAATTCGGCGCCGGTGTTGAGCACAGCGAAGCAGCCGGTGCCGTAGGTCGATTTCATCATGCCCGGCGTAAAGCAGCCCTGCCCGATGAGCGCCGACTGCTGATCGCCCGCAACGCCCCGGATTGGGATCGCGGCACCGAACAGCGCACTATCTGTCGTCCCGAAATCGGCCGCGCAATCTCGGACCTGCGGCAACATCGTCGTCGGAACGCGGAAAAGGCGCGCGAGATCGTCATCCCAGCAGCCACGGCGAATATCGTAAAGCGACGTGCGCGAGGCGTTCGTCGCATCCGTGACGTGCACTTTGCCGCCGGTCAGCCGCCACATCAGAAAGCAATCGATGGTCCCAGCGAGCAGATGGCCCGCGTCGGCGGCGGCGCGCGCGCCCTCGACGTTGTCGAGCAGCCAAGCGATTTTCGTCGCCGAGAAATAGGGATCGAGCAGCAGCCCCGTCTTTTCGCTGATGGTTTCTTCGACGCCGTCGGCCTTGAGCCGCTCGCAGGTGTCGGCTGTGCGCCGATCCTGCCAGACGATGGCTTTATGGATCGGGGTGCCCGTCCGCCGGTCCCATACAACGATTGTCTCGCGCTGGTTGGTAATGCCGATCGCGGCAACGCGGCCCGCCGCGACGCCGGCTTTCGCGAGTGCCTCGCGGGCAGTGCCGACAGTCGTCTGCCAGATGTCCTCGGCGTCGTGCTCGACCCAACCCGACGCCGGATAGTGCTGCGGCAGCTCCTGCTGCCCCAGCCCGACGACCCTCAATCCACGATCGAACAGCAAGGCGCGGCTCGAGGTGGTGCCTTGATCCAGCGCGAGGATGAAATCGGACATGATCGGTTCCCGGAACGCCGTGACGACTGAAACAAAAACCGCAGCCGACAGGGTCGGCTGCGGTTCGAGCAATCATAGTATCGGCCGTTTAGCCTGTCAGGTGCCGACCGGCTCCTTGAGCGTCGTGATGGACGTCGGCAGCGCGGGTATGCTGACGTCGCGGTCGCGGCGGCGCGGTTGCGGCGGCTGGTAGGCGCGGCGCGCATGGCCCTCGCAGTACGGCAAGCCCGCGACCTTTTCACGCCCGCAGAAGTAGAAGTCGGCCATCTGCGGATCGCCGATGGGCCAGCGACACATGCACTCACTGAGCTGCTGGAGCGTCTTGCGCTCTGCCTCCGGAATTTCGATCTCCTCCACGATGGGAGTGTGGCCCGGATGTGTTGCGTCGGCCTCCAGCATCTGGCGGAAGGCAGTGTTGCCGACGTGTGACACACGCTGGCGCTGAACCTGTCGGCGGGGCTGCGCTTGGCGCAAACGCAGCCGGCTGCTGTTGGTGCGGTTGCTCGATGCCCGCGTCGCTAAACCGAGGCGGTGGACTTTGCCGATCACCGCATTGCGTGTGACCTCGCCGAGTTGCGCCGCAATCTGACTGGCGCTCAATCCGTCGGCCCAAAGCTTCTTGAGCTGCTCGACCCTGTCATCGTTCCAGACCATTTTTATATTCTCTCCTGCGCAGAATCGCCGCAAAGTGCCGTCCTGCAGGCACTCGATGCCACATCGACCCTGGCGAAGGCGGGCAGGCGAACGCACACGCGTTCCGACGCCACGCAATGACCAGGGTGGTTACGAACTCGGGACTATGGGAAACGCGATACGGTGACGCCCTGAACTCGGGCATCAACTCAACTGATGGGCGCAACGGATACTGAGCGCCCCCATCCGACACAGACCAAAGCGGGCATCGCTGCCCAACATCTCGTGTCGATCGAGGCCTAACCTACAATAGGTGCCTCGCCACGCTCAAGCGCCTCCGCATTGATTGAAGGCTATTGACAACAGTGCGTGACATGCCCGCCACAAATCGAATCGCGTTCTCTGTATGTGCGAGGATAACCTTCGCCACGCGACTCCCATGCGCCGGGCACCGCCTATCCAACGCCTGAGGGCCGCAATTGGTTTCTGAACGACTGGCACTCCAGTCTTGACAGTGCCAGGAAGTGTGCCTAACTCCGCGTCAAACAAACAGTTCGCCGCCGTCCGTCCCGCGCCCCACCATGGCGACCGGGCGCCGGATCAGAATTGCGGTGCCAAGGAGGGAGTTCTATGGCGATACTCGTGGAGGCGGAGCGTCTCAAAAAGACGTTCGGGCCGATCCTGGCAGTCGCGGACATTTCACTGAAAGTTGCCAAGGGCGAAGTGCTCGGCTTCCTCGGCCCCAACGGTGCCGGCAAGTCGACCACCATGAAGATGCTGACCGGTTTCCTTGACCCCGATGGCGGTTCCGCGCGGATCTGCGGGATCAGCGTCGCCGACCGTCCCAAAGAAGCAAAAGCGAAGATTGGCTATCTCCCCGAGGGCGCGCCCGCCTATGGCGATATGACCACGCGCTCCTTCCTCAATTTCATCGCCGAGATCCGTGGGTTCGACGGGGGGCGCAAATCCGCCCGGGTCGACGCGGCGATCGCGCGGACCGGCCTTGAGGACGTCGCGAACCAGCGGATCGAGACCCTGTCGAAAGGGTTCAAGCGCCGTGTCGGCCTCGCCCAGGCGATCCTGCACGATCCCGCTGTCCTGATCATGGACGAGCCGACCGACGGCCTCGATCCGAACCAGAAGCATCATGTGCGCGGACTGATCACGGAGATGGCCAAGGACAAAGCGATCATCGTGTCGACCCACATCCTCGAGGAAGTCGAAGCCGTCTGCACGCGCGCCGTCGTGATCGATCGCGGCCGCATTGTCGCCGACGGCACCGCCGAGGATCTGCAGCGGCGGATGCCCTATCACAACGCCGTCGCAATCCGGGTTACGGCCGCCGACGCCGACCGCGTCGCCGGCGCGCTTGCCGCGCTCGCGGGTGTTGCCAAGGTCGAGCGCGCGCCCGCCATGAACGGCCACATCCAGGTGCGGGCGCTGCCCAAGCCCGGCAAGACGATCGCCGCCGAGGTTGGCGCGCTGCTTCGTGACCAGTCGATCTTCGTCGAGGAAATGCTGGTCGAGCGCGGTAAGCTCGATGACGTGTTTCGCGAGATTACTACGAGCGGTGAGGGCTCGCGCCATGCGTAACGTCTGGATCATCACCAAGCGCGAACTTGGCGCCTACTTTGGCACGCCGCTCGCGTACGTGTTCGTCGTCATCTTTGTCGCGCTGACCGGCGCGTTCGCGTTTTTCATCGGCAACTTCTTCGAACGCGGCCAGGCGGATCTGCAGCCGTTCTTCGCGTACCATCCCTGGCTGTATCTGCTGCTCGTTCCCGCGATCGCGATGCGGCTGTGGGCGGAAGAGCGCAAATCCGGCACCATCGAGCTGCTCATGACACTGCCGATCAGTACCGGCGAAGCCATCGTCGGTAAGTTTCTCGCCGCGTGGCTGTTCATCGGTATTGCGCTCGTGCTGACCTTCCCAATGTGGATCACGGTCAACGTGCTCGGCAATCCCGACAACGGCGTCATCCTCGCGAGCTATATCGGTAGCTTCCTGATGGCCGGTGCGTTCCTCGCCATTGGCTCCTGCATGTCGGCGCTGACCAAGAACCAGGTGATCGCGTTCATCGTCGCAGCCACGCTGTGCTTCCTGATGGTGATGAGCGGTCTCGAATTGGTCCTCGGATTCTTCCGCGGCTGGGCGCCGGCGTTCATCGTCCAGGCGATCGCGTCGATGAGCTTCCTCAACCACTTCGAGTTGATCAGCCGCGGCGTGATCACGTTGCCGACGCTGCTGTTCTACGTGTCGATCATCACCTTCTTCCTGTTCGCCAACGCCATTGTTGTCGATCAGCGCAAGGCAGCCTGAGGGAGTTCGCCGATGGCCATTCAATCACCGAAACCATCGCCCGTTCAGGCCGCGTTTCAGAGCGTCTCCGGTCGGCTCTTGCTCGCGCCTGGCGAATTCGTGCGCTACGCAGCCCGACTCGACAGGAAAACGCTCGCGTGGGGCGCGCTGGCGATGGCCGCGCTATTGATGCTGTCGGCAAACGTGATCTTCAGCGCGCTCGCCAAGAACGCCAAGGCCGATCTCACCGCCGACCGCCTGTACACGATCTCCTCCGGCACCAAGCATGTGCTCGGCCGGATCGAGGAGCCGATCAACGTCCGCCTTTACTACTCGCGCCGGCTTGGACAGGCAGCGCCGGTCTTTGGCAAATATTTCGAGCGCGTCCGCGCGCTGCTGGAGCAGTATCGAGACCTCTCGGGCGGCAAGATCCAACTCACTGTCCTCGAGCCTGAGCCGTTCTCCGATGCCGAGGATCGCGCGGTGGCGAGCGGCCTTAGGGGCGTGCGTCTCAACCAGGATGGTGAGACAGGATACTTCGGTCTCGTCGCTTCCAATACGACCGACAACGATGCCGTCATCGAATTCTTCACGCCCGATCGTGAGCGCTTCCTCGAATACGATCTGACGAAACTCATCAACGGCCTGGCAAACCCGAAGAAGCGGATCGTCGGATTGATGACGGGAATGCCGATCGACGGCGGCATGAATCCGATGCAGCCGATGCGCCAGCCGGCTCCCGCCTGGAC
>LNEA01000445.1 GCA_001464855.1 Rhizobiales bacterium Ga0077530 | reverse complement strand
AGGTGCGGAAGAAAGATCTTGGTGAGCGGCATGGTCAGCGCCGTCGAGGCGAGCGCGACCAGGACCAGGGCCGAGTAGGTCTGGCCACTGACAAGGCCGATATCGCGGAACACGGTCACGATGACCAGTTCCATCAGTCCTTTCGTCTGCAGCAGGATGCCGGCCATCGTGCCGAAGGCGAAATTCTCGCCGCCGAGCCGTGCTGCGAGGATCGTCGCCAGCACCTTGACGATTGTGCAGACCAGCATGCCCGCCAGAAAGATGGCCCACACGGTCGTATCTGAGCCGCTGATATGCGCGTCGAGTCCGGCCGAGAGGAAAAAGAACGGCAGCAGCAGCATCGACGTCGGCATATCGAGCTTGTCCGCGGCCATGTGGCGGATCTTGTCCGGCAGCAGAACGCCGGCGGCATAAGCGCCGAGCACCATATGCAAGCCCGACGCTTCCGTGACCGCGGCGGTGCCAAAGATTGCGATCCCGACGAGGATCATGAGGACGCGCTCGGGAGCGTTTGTGCGCAGCGCCTGCCCGAGGAGGGGATTGATGACAAGTATCAGCAGCCCGACCGCTCCGACGCCACCCGCGATCGCCAGTGCCAGCGATGATGTCAGGTCACCGGATTTGGCGAGCGGCAGGATGATCGCCATCGCGCTCCACAGCACAATGTCGCCGACCGCTGCGGCTGCCAGCGCGACGGCGCCAATTCGACGGCGGTTGAGCCCCAGTTCCCCTAGTACCGCCGCCAACACCGGCAGTGCAGGAACGGCGTTGCACAACCCAAAGGCCACGGCGAATAAGAGGATGCCGCCGTCCGTGCCCATGGCAACCGGGTACTTGAGCGCAAGCTGATAGCCGATGACGACGCCCGCGAGCCACGTCAGGCTGAGACCGCCAATACCGATCGACATCACCGCGCGGCCGGCGCTGCGGATCACCTCTCGATCGGTCTCCGTTCCGGCCAGGAACGCGAACAGGCAGATCGAGATCGCGGCGAGGGCGCGGATGCCTTCGAGCTGCTTGCCGGAGAACAGGACTGCATGCAACTCGGGGGCAAAGTGCCCGAGGATTGTCGGGCCGAGCAAGATGCCCGTGAAGATCTGGATCACAGCGAGCGGAATAATGCGGCGCAGCCGGAGCAGCCACCAAAGCACAAATGGGATGAGAACGATGAGTGTGGCAGCGATCAGCAGAACCGCTTTGGGTTCAATATGCTTGAGCCACATTTCCCCCTCCGCGGGTGCCAGGCAACCGAAGCCGACAAATCTGTCCAGCACGGCGTGTAGAGGCCAGCATGGCGACACGGATCGTCGTAATCTGCATCTGGAATCAGCCAGCCGGAGCTGATATTTATCTAGTAATCGCTTGGAAAGCGACTCGAACCGCACCAGATGCTAACCATTGGTCAGTTGGTTCACCGCCCCGCGGGTGGCTCCGGCTGGAAATGATATTCTAATCCGAGACAACGCCCGATGATCGAGAAGCTGTACCTATCCATCAGCAACGACGTGACGGGCGAGCATTACGTCGCCGGTTGCCGGCTGCCTGTTCGCCTCGGCAAGCATCCCGACAGCGACAACCAAGTCCTGTTCGACGCGAAGTTCCGGGCGATCTCGCGAGTGCACGGCACGATCGAAAGCACGCCGCGCGGCCTGCATTACACCGACACCAGCTCAAACGGCAGCCGCGTCGGCGGTCTCGTTGTGCGCGACGCCAAAGTGGCGCTGTCGCCGAGGTTCGACATCGAAATCGGTGACTATCATGTTCGGCCCGTTGAAGCGTCGCCACTGACCGTTTTGACCACCGAGATGGCGCTGCTCGAGTTGCAGCGCATGGAATTGCTGCCGGGCCGTGGCATTGGCGTCGTCCGTCGTGGCTCGACGCTGGCCATCGCCGATCTCAACCGCTGGACTGAGTGGGACAAGCAGACGGTCGCCGTGTTTCAGGTTGTCGCGGATCAGAACGTGCTGGTGGTCGAAGATATCGACAATGCCCCGCCGATACTGATCAACAAGTCGAAGGTCACAAAGCAGCGCTCGATCCTCGCCCCGCTGGACGTGGTCGAGATCAACAACATCCGCTTTGAGGTGCTCGATCCGCATATGAAGTCAGTGGTGTGCTCGCATGAGACATGCCAGTTGCTCAACCGGCCCCCTCACGAGCAGAACTGCAAGTGGTGTGGGCGTCATCTCGCCAACACTGGTGCCATTTCAAGGATATTGTAGCGGGCACCCACGGCTCGCCCCATTCACTTCGCGCGTTGCGCGGCATCCCGATCTCGCGACCTGATCCATAGGCAACAGTCATGTCCATCGAAATCACGTGGCGCCCGGCCGAAAATGTCAACGACGTTGCGCCCGGTCGCATTACGTTGACTGGCAAAGGGCCGTTCCAGATCGGCCGCTCCTCCGGAAGCGAAGTTCTCCTCGACAATTCCCAGGTGTCGCGCAAGCACGCCACCATCAAAGTTGAGGGGGATGTCGTCACGCTGGACGACGAGGGGAGCCAGAACGGTACGCTGGTGCGCGGGCAACGGATCAGCAGCCTCCAGTGGCGCCCCGGTGTCGAGGTCGCGGTTGGCCCGTTCGTCCTGACCTACCGTCTCGTCGAGTCGCAGGTGCCGATCGAGGCCACTCGCCTCCCAGGGCAGGATCCGGCGGCGCGCCCGACATTTCCTGGGCGGTTGTTCGATCAGCGGCAGGTGCCATTCAAGGAGATCCAGTCGTCCGGCCGGATGACGCAGGAGATCGAGTATCTCGCGATCGGTGGCGGCAATGGCAGTTTTGCCTGGGTCGATCATCTGCGGATCTTCGGCGTCGACAAGAAGAACATCCGGGTGATTGGCATCGCAGACAACAAGAGCCCCTACTCGAAGTACGGCCGGCTCTGCCGCAACTCGCAGATTCCCGATCACGAGCGCATCCGCTCGAATTCGATTTCGACTCCAGACAACCTCTGGGGATTCCCGGGCTACGCCAGCCGCGAGACGGTCCGCGATCTCGCCAGGGGCCAACTCGTCGGACTCAAGTATGTTTTCCAGGTTTTCGGTGAGCCGACCGTGTCGGAGACGTACACGCCACGTCTGATTGACGTCTTCCAATCGCTCGATCGCGAAGCCAAACGGATCAACTGGGACGAGATGTGGCTCGCGGGCCGGGTCATCGCCATCCGCAAGACCGACGACGAACGCTACGTCATCGCCTACCGCGCCTCCAGCGAAAGCGAGGCCAATAATAATTCGCCGGACCGCGACCGCTTTATCGTCGCGCGCTATCTCCATATTGCCACCGGCTATCCGGCGTCGAATTTTCTCGATGACCTCCAGAAATTCCGCCGGGAGCATCCGCAGTCGACGGCGGTCGTCAATTGCTACGAGCCGCATGAAGAGGTCTATCGGACCCTCGAGCAGAAGGGCGGCACGGTGCTGATCCGGGGTCGCGGCATCGTTGCGTCACGCATCATCCAGCGCGTCTACGAGGCGCGACAAAAGAACCCCAACATCCAGATCCTGCACCTCATCCGCAATCCGGTGACCGAAGGGTCGAAGTGGGATCTGTCTCAGCGCGAGGTCTACAACGACACCGAGCATCAGGCCTTCAATTGGCCGAAGTCCTGCTGGGGTGGTACGTATCTCAGGGAGCTCGATGCGGCGACGCCGGAGGAGCGATCGAAGATGATGGCGTCGTGGGGCGGCACCACGACGGCCTACCGCGACGATTGGCTGGACATCATTTCGACCGGTAAGAAAGAAGGCTGGTTCAAAGTCTTTTACGGCAATGTCGAAGGCATGAGCGAACGAGGCTCACGCGTCGTCACGCGCCTTCAGGGCAAGGCGAATTACCAGGAGAGCCTCGAACTCGTCGCGGATTACATCATCGACTGCACCGGCCTGATCTCGAAAATCGATGAGACGCCCCTGATTGCCGATATCATCAAGACGTACGATGTCGGTCGCAACCGCGTCACGGGTAAAGGTGCGGAGGCGAGACTCGCGGGCATCAATGTCTCGAGCAGTTTCGAGATTCCCGCCATGCAGAATGGTCGCGGCCACGTGTTCGCGTCAGGTGTCGTCACGTTTGCCGGACCGCACGCCGCGGTCGACAGCTTCCTCGGACTGCAATACGCGGCGTTGCGCTCGGTCGATCACCTCGCAAGGTTGCGAGCGCCCGGGGTGTCGAAATTCGGTCCGCTTCGTTCGTCGTATCAGTGGCTCAAATGGTGCGCGAACGCGTCGCCGTGAAAGCCGTTCCACCCTGCTTCCCGTCGCGACCAGTTCTTCATCCTTAAACCCGTCGATATGGTACTAGGCGCCCATGGTCCCAACACTCGCAGGCCGCTGGCAGACACGCATTCTGCTCTACGTATTCATCGGTCTGCCGGTGACATTCCTCTATGCGATGTACCTGACCAACTGGCGTTGGCCGCCAGCGATCGATCTCAGCGCGTTCACTGATCCCTTCGTCTTTATCACCGCGATCCTCATTCTCGGCCTGATCCTGGACGTCGCCTATATCCAGGCGCAGCGGTTCAGGTGGGAAGGCGATTGGCCGTTCGCCTTCCAGTTCTTTTTCTCGATCATGGAGTTTTTCGCGGTCTACGTCGGCATGGAGTACTTCGGCGCGCTCGACTACTTCCTGCCCGACGGTCGTATCCCATTCGAGACTGCGGCGTGGCACTTCACATTCGTGTTCGTGCCCTCGTTCATAGCCGTCCTCGCCATCGTCCAGATCTTCCTGGTTCGCTGGCGCTACAAGGGCGGTGAGTTGGGACGATTTTAGCGGCTAGAGCGCTTTCTCGATTTCGGCGATGAAGGCCGCAGCCGCGGCGCGCGGGTCGTCAGCCTCCGTGATCGGGCGGCCGACGACGAGCAGGTCGGCGCCGGCTGCGATTGCCTTCCCGGGTGTCATGACGCGCGCCTGATCGCCCGCGACGCCGCCAGCGAGCCGGATGCCTGGTGTCACGATCAATACGCCGGGGCCGACCTCGGCCCGGATCAGCCCGGCTTCGTGCCCCGAGGCAACGATACCGTCGATGCGAGCCGCACGAGCAAGCCGCGCGCGATGCGCGACCAGATCGGCCGGAGCCATATCCTTGATGCCCTGCTGCTCAAGATCGGGCTTTTCCAGGCTCGTGAGCACGGTCACGGCGAGCAGTTTCAGCCGGCTCGTGCCGCGCCCGCGGGCGGCCGCTTCGAGCGTCTTGCTGTCCGTGCCGTGGATCGTGAGATAATCGAGCCCGAGGCTCGCGATGTTGGCGGCGGCCTTCTCGACGGTATTGGCGATGTCGAGCAGCTTCATGTCGAGGAACACGGTCTTGCCGGCGGCCTTGAGGCCTTGGGCGAATTCGAGCCCGCCGCCGAAAAGCAACTCGAGCCCGACCTTATAGCAAGAGACGGTATCGCCAAGCGCCGTCACCAGGACGCGCGCGCGATCGACGCTGGCGACGTCGAGGGCCACGAACAGTCGGTCGCGGGCTGAAAGCGGTGCGCTCATGTGTTGCTGACCTCCTGCCGCATGATCAGGGACGCGCGAGCAAGCTTCTCGATCGTCCCCTTGAACAATTCCATCGCCGCCTTGTCGGCAAGGTGGCCGTTGTCGGCGAAGGCTGTGTTGGCGCGCGGCACCGAGAACTGATCGGGCAGGACCAGCGCGCCGGTGCCGATCTCGAGCGTCTGGCGCAGGACCGTGAGCCCACGAATGCCGCCGAATGCGCCAGGTGACACCGAGCCGAGTGCGAACACGCGGGTCTTGAAGACGGCGAGCGGCCGTTCGCCGTCGACGCGCACGCGGCTCACCCAGTCAATGGCGTTCTTCAGGAGCGGGGGGATCGAGGCGTTGTATTCGGGCGATACGATGAAGATGCCGTGGTGGACCTCGAACAGCGCTTTGAGCTTGCGGGCATTCTCGGGTGGTCCTTCCGCGGCTTCGAGGTCGCCGTCATAGAGCGGCATTGGATAGTCGCCGAGGTCAGCGAATGCCGAATGGATGCCGTTGGCGTTGGCGATTTCCGCGCCAAGGCGCGCGAGCCGCTTGTTGAGCGAGGCTGCGCGAGTCGCGCCGGCAACGAACAGGAGTCGTGTGGTGTGGGGCATAGAGGGCGGGCTCTCCCGACTGAGGATTGGCCCTTGATTTAGACGAGAGCGGGGGGAGTCGCCAGAATAGATCTTGCGAAATGCGTGAGCTGAGTAAGCGCAGCCATTTCGAGCGCACGTCGTCGGAGAGGACCGCCCGAGGCGGTCAATTCTTCGCGATCTACCGGCACAATCCGCGTTCGGTATACCACACACCAGAGAAGTTGGATAAGCTGATCTCGGCTGCCGGAGTTGGGTCGGCTGCCAGAGGAGCCGATCTAAGCTCCCGTTCAAATGGAGGAAGCACATGCTCGAAGTTAGCCGTCGCAGTCTTTTGGCCGGTTCCGCCGCCGTCACGGCCGCCAGTGCTCTGCTGCCGATGAATGGGGCTCCAGCCGCCGCGCAAACGCCACCCGTCGGGACGCAGAACGCGGGATGGTATCGCTACAAGGTCGGCACGCATGAGGTCACCGTCGCGACCGACGGCGTCAACCGCATCAAGTTCCCTGACGGCTTCGTCGCCAATAAGAGTCGCGACGAAGTGAACGCAGGCCTCGCCGCCGCTTTCCTGCAGCCCGCGCCGGATATGATCGCGATTCCCTATTCGCCGATCGCCGTGAACACGGGCTCGAAGCTGATCGTCATCGACACCGGCACGGGACAGGCCAATTTCGATCGTACGAAAGGTGCGGCCGGTCAGTTCCATGGCAACCTGAAGGCGTCAGGCATCGACGCGGCGCAGGTTGATACCGTCATTATCTCCCATTTCCATGGCGATCATATCAACGGCCTCCTCACGGCCGACAACAAGCCGGCGTTCGCCAAGGCGGAGATCCTCGTTCCCGCGGCGGAATGGAAGTACTTCATGGACGATGCCGAGATGGGCAAGCAGTCCAGCGACCGCATGAAAGGCGTGTTCTCGAATGCGCGCCGCGTGTTCGATGCCCTTGGACGCAAAGTCACGCCTTACGAGCCAGGCAAGGAAATCGCGCCGGGTATCACCTCGGTGGAAAGCTACGGCCACACGCCGGGGCACAACTCCCACATCATTTCGTCGGGTAACAGCAAGGTGTTCGTCCAGGCTGACGTCACCAACATGCCGGTGTTCGTCCGCAATCCCGGCTGGCATCTCATGTTCGACCAGGATGCCAACGCCGCCGAAGCGACGCGCCGCAAGGTGTACGATATGCTCGCCTCGGAGCGCATGATGGTGCAGGGCTTCCATTATCCGTTCCCTGCCCTCGCTCACATCGAGAAGACCAGCACCGGCTATCGCGAGACGATGGTCCCCTGGAGCCCGACACTCTGAGCCATTGATGCCCGATTCCCCCGCTGCGGTGATCCCGCGGCGGGGCGAGGGCGAATCGCTATTTTTTGTTGCGCGCCGGCACACCATCGAGGCCGCGCGCGCTCCGTCGCGGCCTGCCGCGCGATGTCGCTGGTGCGGGTCAGTTGCCAGAGGAGTCAATTTTATGTCTGCGATCAAGAAAGTTGCCGTCGCGCTGGGCCTCGTGGTGATGCTCGCGGGCTCGGTGTTCGCACAGTCCTACCCATCGAACCGCATCCGCATCATCGTGCCGTTCGGAGCGGGCGGCCCGGCCGACATCTACGCCCGCGTCATCGCACACCACCTCTCGCAGACGCTCAACCAATCATTCGTCGTTGAGAACCGGCCGGGCGGCGGCGCCGTAATCGGAACGACCGAGGCGGCCAAGGCGGCGCCCGACGGCTACACGCTGCTGATGATGTCCAACACCCACACCGCCAACGAAACGCTGATCCCCAAGAAGAACTACGCGCTGATGAAGGATCTGGTGCCGGTCGCGCCGGTCAACTATTCGGACCTCGTCATCGTCGTGCATCCGTCGGTACCGGCGAAGACGCTTGCCGAGTTCATCGCGCTCGCCAAAGCGAAACCGGGCGAACTCAACTACGCGTCGTCGGGACCCGGCACGCCCTATCATCTCGCCGGCGAGAACTTCAAATCGACGAGCGGCACGTCGATCGTGCACGTCCCGCACAAAGGGAGCGGCGAAGCGCGCAACAACGTCATCGGCGGTCACGTTCAGATGATGATGGACGCGGTGACGACGATGGCGCCGACCATCGACGCCGGGCAGGTCAATGCGCTGGCCACGACGGGTCCGGCGCGTTCCAGCGTGCTCCCGAACGTGCCGACGGCGGCGGAAGCGGGGCTCCCCGGTTTCGAGGCGACGATCTGGCTCGGCATCATGGCGCCGGCCGGCACGCCGCAGCCGATCGTCGATCTGCTGAACGCGGAGATTGCCAAGGTGGTGGCGCTGCCGGAGGTCAAGAATGCCTGGGCGAAGCAGGGCGCGACGGGCATGAAGATGACCCCGGCGGAGTTCAAGGCGTATCTCGAGGCCGATATCGTCAAGTGGGCGAAAGTGATCGAGACTGCGAAGATCACGGTGAAGTAGGACACGCGATGCAGAAATTGTCGGTGTTGAGCGGCGGTGCGGCGCAGGGATTGTTCGGGGCCATCGACGCGGCGTTTCGTGGGCAGCACGGTTGTGCGATCGATGGCACGTTCGGCGCGGTCGGCGCCATGCGCGCCAAACTTGCTGGCGGCCATCCCACCGACGTCGTCGTCCTGACCTCAGCGATCCTGCGCAATCTCGCGGCGGCCGGCGACGTCATCGCGGAAACGGTCACGGATGTCGGTCGCGTCGAGACGGCGATCGCGGTGCGCAGCGACGATCCGGCACCCGACGTTGCCGACGCCGCGCGGCTCAAGGAGGCCCTGCTCGGCGCCGACGCCATTTATGTGCCCGATACCGAGCAATCGACCGCCGGCATCCACATTGCCTCAGTGCTCGAGCGCCTCGGCATTGCCGTCGAACTGAAATCGCGGCTGCGCACGTTCCCGAACGGCGCGACTGCCATGCGCGCGCTCGCGGCATCGACGGATCGCCGGCCGATCGGCTGCACGCAGGTGACGGAGATCCTCTCGACGCCCGGTATCCGTCTGATCGCGTCGCTGCCCAGCGGTTGCGATCTCGCGACGACCTATACCGCTGGCGTCGTCGCGCGCTCGCCGAACCAGGATGCGGCGCGCGCGCTGATAACGCTGCTGGCGGGTCCGGAGACCGCGGATATCCGTGCGAACTGCGGCTTCACCTGAGCAATTTCAACTCGCGGATCGCGTGCGCTCGCGCTTGGCGGCAGGCTGGGGCGCCCATCGCTTGCGGGCATAGGCCTGAAACCGAAACAGCAGCAGCCCCGCGACGAGGGCCGCGTAGATCAGCGGCTCTAACGGCCACACCTTCACCAGCATGATGAAATGAAGCGCGCCCGCAGCGGCCGCGATATACACGAGGCGATGGAGGCTGTTCCAGCGCGCGCCAAGACGGCGGATCGACGGCCCGTTCGATGTCACCGCCAGCGGCACCAGCACGATGAACGCCAGCATCCCCACAGTGATGTACGGCCGCTTGACGATATCCGCCCAGATCGCCGCGAGGTCGAGCCCTTGGTCGAGTACGAGATACGTCGTCAGATGCAACGCCGCGTAATAGAACGCGAGCAGCCCGATGGCGCGACGGTAGCGGATGAAATTGGGCCCGCCGAGCCGGCGCAGCGGCGTGATCGCGAGGCCGGCGACGAGGAAGCGCAGCGCCCACAGGCCGAGCGCGCGTTCCAGCACGTTCAGCGGATCGGCGCCGAGCTGATTGTTGATGCCGGCATAAAAATACCAGACCGCTGGAACCATGCCGACGATGTAGATCGCGCGGCGCACGGGATCGCTGCCGAGCACGACCCGCGAAACCATCGAGCGCTGCTGGGCCGCGCGCGCCATCGTCAGAAATTCTTCTTCAGGTCCATTCCGTCGTAGAGCTTCGCGACCTGATCGCCATAGCCGTTGAAGATCAGCGTCGGATGACGCTTGGCGAACAGGCCGCCGAGACCGCCGGTCGAGCCGCCGATCCGACGCTCCGTCGCCTGGCTCCAGCGCGGGTGGCTGACGTCCGGATTGACGTTGGAGTAGAAGCCGTACTCGCGCGCGTTCGCGACCTCCCACGAAATCTTCGGCTGCGAGTCCGTCAGGCTGATGCGCACGATCGACTTGATGGATTTGAACCCGTACTTCCACGGCACGACGAGCCGGACAGGCGCGCCGTTCTGGTTCGGCAGCTTTTCGCCGTAGAGCCCGATCGCGAGAATGGTCAGCGGATGCATCGCTTCGTCGAGCCGCAACCCTTCGACGTAGGGCCACGGTAGCGCCTGGAACAAACCCTTCTGGCCGGGCATCTCGGACGGCCGCACCAGCGTTTCGAACGCCACGTACTTGGCGCTGCTCTGCGGCTCCAGCCGCTTGAGCACGCTCGCGAGGGGAATGCCGACCCACGGGATCACCATCGACCAGCCCTCGACGCAGCGCATCCGGTAGATGCGTTCCTCGAGCGCGATGTCCTTGATCAGGTCGTCAAGATCGTACTCCGCCGGCTTGTCGATCAGCCCATCGGCCTTGATCTTCCACGGCGTCGTCGTCAGCGTGTGGGCGTTCTTCGCCGGGTCGTCCTTGTCGGTGCCGAACTCGTAGAAATTATTGTAGCTCGTGACGTCCTTGAGCGGCGTCTGCGGCTCGTCGGTCGAGAACGGGCTTTTCGCGGCCGTCAGCGCGGCCCACGCCGGACCGAACGGCAATGCCGCCGCAACCCCGAGCGCCGCCGCACCGCCTAAAAATTCGCGCCGTCGCAGATACACCGACTTCGGCGTGATCTCGGAGGCGCGAATGTCGGGCGGGCGACGGATGATCATGACGGAAATCCCTTTCTGGGAGTGATTCCATCACAGATTAGCCGAATGCCGCCGCAGGCAAAGGGCGCGATGGCGCCATAACGCGTAAGTGACGAGCCGTGAGCGTCGTTAAGCCTTCCGCCCGAGTGCGACCGCGCGCCGTCCGACCAGCCGCAACGCGCGCGGTGCGCCGAACACCAGAATCGCCGCCAGCAGCCACACGACCCAGCCGTGCTGGCCGCTCACCAGCACGCGCGGCAGGTAGCCGCCGAGGTAGAAGCCAATCACGGCGATGGCCAAGAGCCGCAGGACCATGACGGCGCCTCCCTCAAAGCGTCGGGGCTCAACGCGGCTGGTTGACGACGCGCGCGAGCAGGAGCACGGCGACGGCGCCCATGACCGACACGGCGAGCTGTTCGAGCAGCGGATTGCCGATCTTCATCAGGTCGAGCTTGGCGTACTGCTGGATGTAGCCGCCGACGAACGCGCCGATGACGCCGGTGACGACGAAGCTGATGAGGTCGCCGCGCCCGCGGTTGACGAGCTGGCTGGCAATCCAGCCCGCGCCCAGGCCCATGAGGCCCATCATGATCAATGGCATGTAGTCCATAGCGCACCTTTTCTGAAATCATCGAGCCGTTATTGGTCGATGTTCAGTTCGGTGCGGCGGGGCGGGATTTCAAGGGGGTGGGGGAGGCGGGGAGCAAATGGCATCGGAAGACGAAGCTAGGCAGCGCTAGAGCTCAATAATCTCGTGGAATATTGCTGCCAACAAACGGCGGAGTTGGACAACCGTTTGCCGGTCAGTCGCGACGTGGGTCGCCATAGATGATCGGTCATAGATTGCGCGAGTGAGGTTTGCGATCGCTTCCTCAAAGGCAATCACAGTCTTTTCTGGTACGTCGCTGGATGACCCTTTCCCCTTCTTCCTCATGATGAAGCGCACTTTTTGCTTCATCGTCGGCCCTCTTCTGTCTTTCTCTCGAGCGTATCCTTCGGCAGCCTCCACTTCTCCGTCTGGTGCCAGATGGTCGAGGATCTCCCTTAGCGCCTCTCGCAGTTCGAGCGCAGGACCCCGAAAGGAAATTCTGCCTTCATCTCCAAGATCGAGAACTGCTTGTCTGTAAGACTGCGCAGCAGATGGGACGAGTGCTCGCAGGATTTCGATTATTTTCTGATCCTCTCCAGCCACCACTGAACCTGTAGACTTCAGGTGATTTTGTGCTGGGAGAAGCCTCTCGATGTCGACGCGCGCAAATGTAACTCCGAATGCTTTTAGTTGGATGCTGCCGTTGCTAATCCAGGTCGAGAAGTCGCCTGCTGCCCAATCTTGCTCAAGCGCATCATGACCTCCCGCCCACCAAAACTCTGTCGGGAGGTCTTTGTCACGGAAGACGTGCTGATCAAAATGGAACTGCTCCGCGCGTGCGCCGATGAGGCCTTCGTAAGCACGTTTGCAGATCCGAAGTCGTGCAGAATAAGCAGGCAATATTGGCTTAAGCATTGCGACCGCTTCGGACGCTCTTACCCATTCGTCCTTCGAAGTCATAGCGAGTTGTCCAATGCTCGACGCCCCCCTACGCCCCCTTGCCCTCGAAAAATTCCTTCACCCGGGCGAAAAAGCCCGATGAGGCGGGGTTGGTTTCCTTGTTGGACTCGCGCTCGAATTCCTCGAGCAGTTCGCGCTGGCGCCGCGTGAGCGCCTTGGGCGTCTCGACCTCGACCTGAATGTACATGTCGCCGAGCACCTTCGAGCGCAGCACCGGCATGCCCTTGCTTTTCAAGCGGAACTGCTTGCCCGTCTCGGTCCCTGACGGCACCGGCATCCGCACGCGATTGCCATCGACCGTCGGCACGTCGACGTTGCCGCCGAGCGCCGCCGTCGTCATCGAGATTGGCACCCGGCAAAAAATATCGGCGCCGTCGCGCTGGAAGAACTCGTGCGGCTTGATCGACAGGAAAATGTAGAGGTCGCCGGTCGGCCCACCGCGCTGGCCGGCCTCGCCCTCGCCCGCGAGGCGAATGCGCGTGCCGTCCTCGACACCCTCCGGAATGGACACCGCGAGCGTGCGCTCCTTGGTGACGCGGCCCTGGCCATGGCAGGTCGGGCACGGATCGTCGATGGTCTCGCCGCGACCCTGGCACGACGGACACGTGCGCTCGATGGTGAAGAAGCCCTGGCTCGCGCGCACCTTGCCCTGGCCGCCGCAGGTCGCGCACGTTGTCGGCTTGGAGCCGGCGCGCGCGCCCGATCCCGAGCAGGTCTCGCAACCGACGCTGGTCGGCACGCGGATTTGCGCCTGCTTGCCCGTGTAGGCCTCGGCGAGCGTGATTTCCATGTTGTAGCGCAGGTCGGCGCCGCGCTCGCGCGCGTTGCGCTGGCGTCCACCGCCGCCGCCGGCACCGCGACGGCCGCCCATGAATTCGCCGAAGAGATCGTCGAAGATGTCGGACATCGAGGACGAGAAGTCGGGGCCGAAGCCGCCGCCGGGTCCGCGGCTGTTGCCTTCGAAGGCGGCGTGGCCGAACTGGTCGTAGGCCGCGCGCTTCTGGGGGTCCTTGAGGACCTCGTAGGCTTCGTTGATCTCTTTGAATTTCTGTTCGGCGGTGGAGTCCTCCGGATTTCTGTCCGGATGATGCTCCTTGGCGAGACGGCGGAAGGCGGATTTCAACTCCGCTTCGGTGGCGCCCCGCTTGACGCTCAGTACGTCGTAATAATCGCGCTTGGCCATAAGATCGTTATCCAATCCCGCCGACGGGTCAGGCCCCCAATAGGCCGCCATGGGCAGTGCGCTCCAAGCAAAAGAATACCCCTGACCAGCCGTCCTGAACCTTGCCTTGGGGCGTCCGGTGGGACGTCATGCCGGCGGGTTGGCGGTCAGGGGTCTGCATCGGTGGCTCCGAGGTCAGCCGGACTTCTTCTTGTCGTCCTTGACCTCTTCGAAGTCGGCGTCGACGACGTTGTCGCCGCCGCCGGCCCGCTTGCCATCCTGGCCTTGCGGGGGCTCGTCGGTGCCGCCGGCTTCAGCCGCTTCCTTGTTGGCGCCGTAGATCGCCTCGCCGAGCTTCATCGACGCCTGCATGACAGCCTGCGTCGCCGTGCGGATCTGCTCGACGTCGTCGCTCTTCATGGCCTCGGTGAGCGTGGCGAGCGCGGTCTCGATCGCCTTCTTGTCGTCGGGGCCGACCTTGTCGCCGTGCTCCTTGATGTCCTTGTCGATCTGCGAGGCGAGCTGATCGGCCTGGTTGCGCGCTTCGACCAGTTCGCGACGCTTGACGTCCTCGTCCTTGAAGCGCTCGGCTTCCTCGGCCATGCGCTTGATCTCGGCATCGGAGAGACCGCCCGACGCCTGGATGCGGATCGACTGCTCCTTGGCCGTCTTCTTGTCCTTCGCCGAGACGTGGACGATGCCGTTGGCGTCGATGTCGAACGTGACTTCGATCTGCGGCACGCCGCGCGGCGCCGGCGGGATCCCGTCGAGATCGAAGCGGCCGAGCATCTTGTTGTCGGCGGCCATCTCGCGTTCGCCCTGGTAGACGTTGATCGTCACCGCGCGCTGGCTGTCCTCAGCCGTCGAGAAGACCTGCGACTTCTTGGTCGGGATCGTGGTGTTGCGGTCGATCAGGCGCGTGAACACGCCACCGAGCGTCTCGATGCCGAGCGACAGCGGCGTCACGTCGAGCAGTAGCACGTCCTTGACGTCGCCCTTGAGCACGCCGGCCTGGATCGCGGCGCCGATGGCGACGACCTCGTCCGGATTGACGCCCTTGTGCGGCTCCTTGCCGAACAGCTTCTTGACCTCGGCCTGCACGCGCGGCATCCGCGTCATGCCGCCGACGAGCACGACTTCATCGATCTCGGCAGCCTTGAGGCCGGCGTCCTTCAGCGCCATTTCGCAGGGCGGCAGCGTCTTGAGGATCAGGTCTTCGACGAGGCTCTCGAGCTTGGCGCGCGTGAGCTTCATCGTCAGATGCAGCGGTGACTGCGTCTGCGGGCTCATCGAGATGAACGGCAGGTTGATCTCGGTCTGCTGGGCGCTCGACAGCTCGATCTTCGCCTTTTCGGCGGCCTCCTTGAGGCGCTGAAGGGCGAGCTTGTCGTTCTTCAGATCGATCTGGTTCTCTTTCTTGAACTCGGCCGCGAGATACTCGACGAGACGGATGTCGAAGTCCTCACCACCGAGGAAGGTGTCGCCGTTGGTCGACTTCACCTCGAACACGCCGTCGCCGATCTCGAGGATCGACACGTCGAAGGTGCCGCCGCCGAGGTCGTAGACCGCGATCGTCTTGGCTTCCTTCTTCTTGTCGAGACCATAGGCGAGGGCCGCCGCGGTCGGCTCGTTGATGATGCGCAGGACTTCAAGGCCCGCGATCTTGCCGGCATCCTTAGTCGCCTGGCGCTGGGCGTCGTTGAAGTAGGCGGGGACCGTGATGACGGCCTGCGTCACCGGCTGGCCGAGATAGGCCTCGGCGGTCTCTTTCATCTTCTGGAGAATGAAGGCAGAGACCTGCGACGGCGAATAGGGCGTGCCGTTGGCTTCAACCCAGGCGTCCCCGTTGGTGCCGCCGACGATGGTGTAGGGGACGAGCTTCTTGTCCTTCTCGACCAGCGGATCGGCGAAGCGGCGGCCGATCAGACGCTTGATCGCAAACAGCGTGTTCGACGGGTTGGTGACCGCCTGACGCTTCGCCGGCAGGCCGACCAGTCGCTCTCCGTCACTGGAGAAGGCAACGATCGACGGGGTCGTGTTGACGCCCTCGGCGTTGGCGATGACTTTGGGCGTGCCGCCTTCCATGACGGCGACGCAGGAGTTGGTCGTCCCGAGATCGATCCCGATGACTTTTGACATGAGCTGGTCAGTCCTCTCGTTTCGGCAAACCGGCCGGGTCCGCTAAGGCACCCGATAGCACCCTTGCCCGCAATGGGCGGCAGGTCCGGTCCCCAGGAGTTGGTGAGTTCGTTGTTCGGTATATAGGAGGGCCTCTGAAGCCCTGCAACGCCTGCACCTCACGCGTTTGTGATAAAATTGCCATGCCGAGGTGCATGTCCCTATGCGCCAGCCGAGGGCTCGGATGAACCGCCGTTCGCGGGGTTGTCGTTGCCGGCGTCGGAGGGCATCGCGTCCGTTGCGGCTGCATCTTGAGGGTGCGCGGGCCTAGGGGCCTTCGGTATGCCCTTGGCGACCACAACTGAAGCAGGGCGCAGTACCCGGTCGCCGATCATGTAGCCCGCTTCGAACACGCGCACGATGGTGCCGGATGGCAGCGTTGGATCGGGCTGCTCCATCACCGCCTGATGCTGATGGGGGTCGAATTGGGCGCCGAGCGCGTCGATCCGCGTCACGCCGTGGCGCTCTAAAATGCCGACGAGCGCCCGCTCGGTCACGGTAACACCCTCGAACAGCCCTTTGAGCACCGGATCGGCGGATTCAGTTGGGGGGGCAGCCGCAATCGCGCGCTCGAGGTTGTCGGCAACCGACAGCACATCGCGGGCGAATTTCGATACCGCATACTTCTGCGTATCCTGGCGCTCACGCTCGCCGCGCTTGCGAACGTTTTCCATCTCGGCGTAAGCGCGCAGCACCTGGTCCTTGAGGTCTGCGACTTGCGCTTCGAGCGCCTGTACCGGCGACGGCTCATTGACCGCACCGGGCGCTCCACCCTGGGGGGCCGGTTCAGGCGTCACGCCTTGGGGGCCGTACTCGGTGGCATGCGTTTCCGGCGCCGGCGGCGCCGATGGATCAGGCGTATTGGCATGAGCGCCGTTTGCAGGCGCGTGCGGATTTCGGGTCTCGTTGGTCATCTGGCCTCGTGCACGTCGAAACTGAGCGGGCGACACTGAAAATGCGGGCTTGGTTCCCGCGTGCGTCCGGGACGGTGTCGCGCCTGACCCCCGCATATCATGCGGAAGCGCGCCGAAATCAAGTCAAAGTGCGGCTGATCAGGCGTGCGGTGTAGTCCACCATAGGGATGATGCGGGCGTAGTTCAGTCGCGTCGGCCCGATTACGCCAAGCACACCGACCACCTTGCGTGAGGAATCGCGGAACGGCGAGACGATCAGCGACGACCCCGAGAGCGAGAAAAGCTGGTTTTCGGAGCCAATGAAGATGTGCACGCCGTCCCCCCGTTCGGCGAGGCCCAGGAGTTGGACGAGTTCGCGCTTTGCCTCGAGATCATCGAAGAGCTGACGGATGCGCTCGAGATCGTCGAGCGCGGTCAGGTCCTTGAGCAGATTGCCCTGGCCACGCACGATCAGGCTCTTGCGCTCGTCGTGGGCGCCGGACCAGGTGGCGAGGCCGGCCTCGATCACCTTCTTGGTCAGCGAATCGAGTTCGGCCTTAGCGGTCGCGAGCTGCTTATCGATGGCCGACTTCGCTTCCCCGATGCTGAGGCCGCGAATCTGCGCGTTGAGATAATTCGACGCCTCGACCAGCGCCGATGGTGGCAGGCCGCGCGGAATGGAAATCACGCGATTTTCGACCGACTGGTCCTCGCCGACCAAGATGACCAGCGCCTTGCCCGGCTCCAGCGGCACGAATTCAATGTGTTTGAGGTGCCCGTCACGCTTCTCGCTGATCACGAGGCCGGCGCAATGCGACAATCCAGAGATCATGTCACCGGCCTCGGCCAGCATCTGGTCGACCGGCTTCTGCTGCTTGACCTTGAACTGGGTCTCGATCTGGCGGCGCTCGTCGTCCGATAGGTGGCCGACCTCCAGCAGACCATCGACGAACAGCCGGAGGCCCGTCTGCGTCGGCAGCCGGCCGGCGGAGGTGTGCGGCGCGTAGATCAGGCCGAGATGCTCGAGATCCGACAGTCATCGGCAAATGACGCGACAGGTTGCGCGATCCGACCGGTTCGCCGGTAGTGAGGTACGACTCGACGATATGGCGGAAGATCTCGCGCGTGCGCTCGTTGAGCTGAATAAGCCCAGTCGAGTTTTCCTTCGTGGGACGGTCCAAGTAAGTGCCTCCCGGCGGTCGCATCGCGACGACCAAGCGTCGGAGCGGGCGTCATGTTAGGAACCGCCCGATCGTTCGTCAAACGGGCGGGCTACGCAAACTGGTGATCAATCGCCGATTTTCAATGCCTTGCGCGCCATTGCGATCTCGTGCGACGGACCTATGCTCGGAGAACAACCATACGGACATGGAGGCACTCATGAGCCAACTTCCGGACCACGATCCGATCCCCGGCGATGCCAGATCCTGCGACGCGATTGAGCACGTCATCGTACCACGCGCCCGCGACATCGGCGGCTTCGAAGTGCGCCGCGCGCTTCCATCGGCAGCCAAGCAGATGGTCGGCCCCTTCATTTTCTTCGACCAGATGGGCCCGGCCGAGTTCCTGCTCGGCAAGGGCATGGACGTGCGCCCGCACCCCCATATCGGCCTCGCGACCGTGACGTACCTGTTCCAGGGCGAGATCTGGCACCGCGACAGCCTCGGGACGGCGGTGCCGATCCGACCGGGTGAACTCAACCTGATGACCGCCGGCTCGGGTATCGTCCATTCCGAGCGCACCGGAGCTGAGGAGCGCGCGCGACCGCATGAACTCTACGGCATCCAGGCGTGGGCGGCGCTGCCGAAGTCGCATGAGGAGGGCGCTCCGGCGTTCGCGCACCACGGCGTCGACGACCTGCCGCGCATCACGGGTGAAGGCAAGCGCGTGCGGCTGATCATGGGCGAACTGTACGGCCAACGCTCGCCGGTCGAATTCCCGCACCCGAGTTTCTATGCCGAAGCCATGCTGGCGCCGGGCGCCGTGCTACCGCTCGATCCCGCCTATGACGAGCGCGCCGTCTATATCGTGGCCGGCCAGATCGACATTGCCGGCGACACGTTCGAAGCCGGCCGGCTGCTCATCTTCCGTCCCGGCGACCGCATATCGATCCTGGCGCTCAGCCACGCGCGGTTGATGCTGCTCGGTGGCGAGCCGATGGATGGGCCACGTCATATCTGGTGGAATTTCGTGTCGTCCTCGAAGGATCGGATCGACGCGGCCAAGGCGGACTGGAAGGCCAAGCGCTTCGGCATCGTGCCGGGTGACGACCTGGAGTTCATCCCCGCGCCGGAGTGAGGGGGTACTTTTTGCCGCGGTCGCCGAATTTTCTAATAGCGCCGGTCGCCAACGCCTTTGGCTACTGGCGCCGGCGCGGCCTCTTACCCTGTCGCGTCAGATAAGGCGCTCTTCGAGCGCTTCAAATCAAACCGCCAAGGTCACTGAATGAGTAGCGGCCGAAGGCCGCAAGGTGCGGATGAGACCGCGAGGCAGCTCCGCCGCGCGTGTAGGCGGAGCCGCACGCGCCGGCGGCACTAATAAGCCGAAGCCGTCGGCCCGACGCCGTCGCGCTGGTAGAGGTCGCGGCGGAACTGGATCACGCCATCTTCCGTCGCCCAGGCCGTGATATAGACGAAGAACAGCGGCATCGGCTTCTTGAGACGAACGTCCTGCCTCTCGCCGGATTTCTTCATGGCAAGGACGCGCTGCTTGTCCCAGCCCTGCTCTTCCATCAGCCACGCAGCGAGGTTCTCGATGCCCTGGACGCGGACGCAGCCGGAGCTGGCGGCGCGGAAGTTGCGGCCGAACAAGCGATCCGACGGCGTGTCGTGCATGTAGACGGAGTGGCTGTTGTGGAAGTTGATTTTCACGAAGCCGAGCGGGTTCTCGGGGCCCGGCTGCTGCCGGTAGGTCAGGCCGTTGACGCCGGCGCTGTCCCACTTGATTTTCGTACTGTCGAGCTTCTTGCCATCGCCGCCATAGGCATCGATGCCCAATTTGGTGAGCGCATCCTGGCCCTTCTTGGCCATCTCACGAGCCTTCGGCACGAGGTCCTTGGAGATCACAGTCGGCGGCAGATGCCATATTGGATTAAAGTTCAGCTCGTGGATCTGCGAGCGCAGCAGCGGCGTCTGGCGGTCGATCTTGCCGACCACACCGGCGTGACGGGAAACGACCTTGTCGTTCTCGACCGCCTCGATCTGCGCCGCCGGAATATTGACGACGATGTAGCGCTTCGGCAGTGACCTCGCCATCTCGTTGAGGCGGCCGAGATTGGACTGCAACTGGCGCAGTCGCGCTGCCGCCGGCACATTGAGGGCGGCAATCGTGCGCTTGTCGACGATGCCGGTCGGCGTCAGACCATTGGAGGCTTGGAACCGGCGCACCGCGCGCTCAAGCGTGCCATCGAAAAAGCCCAAGTCGTAGCTGTCCGCGTCGCGAAGATCGCCGGAGAGCTTCAGCCGCTCGCGCAGAATGGCGACGGGCGCGCCGCTGTTGCCGGGCTGGAGCTGCCCATCGGGCACGGTCTTCCAGCCGCCAGCCGCCACGACATCGGCGTAGCGTTTGATGGCATCCTTCATTGCGTTCAGGTTTTCGCGCGACAGCGTCGGAAAACCTTTCGGCGGATTGGCTTCCCATTCGCGCGCAAACGATTGGTCATGGGCTTGCGCGGGATTACCCGCGATGGCTGAAGTTGGCTGGCCAAATCCGTACGACCACTGGTTGCCTTCCGACGCCAGTGCAGGGCTCAGAGGCGCCATGAGTGCCAGGGCCGTCGCGCAGCCCACAATGGCAGGCGTTTGCCGCAGCCGGGCTTTCGCGCCGCTGCGCTTCCATCTTCCACCGATCATCGCCGCATCCGCTTCTTTTCGTTCTGTTACAACGACGTACCGTGGACAGGATTGGAAAACAAATCCTTAACCGCGTCGCCGACGCTACTTCTGGCCTCACGTGGCTAGCCCCCGCCATGTCGACGCGCCACCCCTGCGCCTCGACAGTGCCACAGTGTCTTATTGGGTGAGTTGGCTTGAAATTGGAAGCGCCGACGCTTGTGCACAGGTCGCTTCACCGGGAGATGATGCAAACGCGTCACGCCGCGCCTTGAATGCTCGACGAACCGACGGGCCATGCACAGTAATCCGTCCGGTGCCGCCGTTCAGTGGGCGCTTGCCTCAGCGCGGCACTCGCGACATGCTCCGCGCGCGCACCGGGCGCGGCGCGATTCGGAGTGTCGAGACTATGCAGCAGTCCATCCGGAAGGTGGCGGTCGTCGGCGGATCGCGCATCCCCTTCTGCCGCTCGAACACGCTCTATGCCGACCTCGGCAATCTGGAGATGCTGACCGCCGCGCTGACGGGCCTGGTCGACCGCTTCAATCTTAGCGGCGTGCACGTTGACGAGGTGGTTGGCGGCGCTGTCGTCACCCATTCGCGCGACTGGAACCTCGCTCGCGAGGCGGTGCTCGGCACCAAGCTCGCGCCGACGACACCCGGCATCACGATGATCCAGGCCTGCGGGACCAGCTTGCAGGCGGCAATGGGCATCGCGGCCAAGATTGCCATCGGCGAGATTGAGTCCGGCATCGCCTGCGGTTCTGATACAACCTCGGACGCGCCGATCGTCGTCTCGCGTCCGTTCGCGAAGCGCCTCGTCGCGGCACAGCAGGCGCGTTCGTTCGGCCAGAGGCTATCCGCGTTCAAAGGATTTTCGCCGCGCGAGCTGGTGCCGCAGCCGCCGTCGGTCGCCGAGCCGCGCACCGGGCTCTCCATGGGGCAGCACGCCGAGCTGATGGCGCAGCACTGGAAGATCAGCCGCGAGGCCCAGGACCAACTCGCCTACGAAAGCCATATGAAAGCGGCCGAGGCCTATCGGATCGGCTATTTCGACGACCTGATCGTGCCGTGCGCCGGCGTCTTCCGTGACAACAACCTGCGCGCCGATATGAGCCTCGATAAGATCGCGACGCTGAAGACGGCCTTCGACAAGACGGAACGTGGCACGCTGACGGCGGCCAACTCGACGCCACTAACGGATGGCGCGTCCGCGGTGCTGCTGGCCTCCGAGGACTGGGCGCGCGCGCGCGGACTGCCGATCCTCGCCTATCTCACTTCCGCGCAAACATCCGCTGTCGATTTCGTCGCTGGCGAGGGTCTGCTGATCGCGCCGACGGTCGCCGTCTCGCGACTCCTCGATCGCGCCGGCATCACGCTGCAGGATTTCGACTTCTACGAAATCCATGAGGCGTTCGCGGCTCAGGTTCTGGCAACGCTCAAGGCCTGGGAAGATCCGGCGTACTGCAAGGACAAGCTCGGCAAGGATATGCCGCTCGGATCGATCGATCGTGCCCGTTCGCCGCGACTGGCGGACGGATCACGGCGCTGCTGGCGAAGCTGCTGGGCGAAAATGGCGGGCGCGGGCTGATCTCGATCTGCACCGCGGGCGGTATGGGTGTCGCCGCGATCATGGAAAGCGCGCGGACCTGAGCTGATGGGTCCCGATGCGCTTGCAAACGCATCGGGACTTCGATCATTCGGCGCCGGCAACCGGACCGGCAGTCAAACAAACGTCACTGCTTCTGTCCGACGGCGTCCTTGGCCTTGTCGTAGGCTTCCTTGGTCACTTCCTTTGCCTTGTCGTAAGCCTCTTTCGCGGCTTCCGAAGCATTGTCGATCGTCGGCTTCGCCGTTTCCATGCTGCGATCGGTGATCTCGCGCGCTTTCTCGGAAGCTCTTTCGAGCAGTGTCTTACGCGGCGTCTTGCGCTCGTAGGCGGGCAGGGCCGCGATCACCTCTTTCGTCAGCTCGGGCACCGTGACCTTGCCCTCGGGTCCAAAACGGAGTGCGGAAAACCGAAGCCCGATCCGCTTCTCACCGGTGCCGAGAAATCCACCCGTGCCGATAATGACGCCTTCGACACGCAGGTCGGAACTCAGGATCAGCTCTTCGATGTCAGCGATGATCTTGTCATCGGTGCCGTGGATCTTGGCGCCGATGAGATTGTCGCTCGATAGGATCTGGCCGTCGACCTGACCCCGGAAAAAGACGCCGCGCGGGATGGCGACGCTGGTGGTGGCACCGGGAGCGGCGGGCGGCGTTTGCTGGGCATACGCGGGCATTGCGGCCGCGATCGCAGCAGCAGTGACAAGAGCGAGAGAGAGATGTCTCACGGCACAAGTTTCCTTCTTCACACCGAGGAGAGTTCAAGTCGATTTGGCGCACTTACCGTCGGCCGATTCGGGCGAGCAGTCGCGCAGGGAGCGGGTGGATACGCTCCATTTGCATCCGGAATAAGTCGAAATAGGCGGTGTTGGTTGCAACCTGTTTCCTACTTTATTTGAAGGGCCCGAGCGGCATCGAGGACCGCATCGGCATGGCCGGGAACGCTGACCTTGCGCCACGCCTGCGCGAGACGGCCGCGCCCGTCGATCAGGAATGTCGAGCGCTCGATCCCCATGTATTTGCGGCCATACATCGATTTCTCAACCCATACTCCGAAACGCTCGGCGACAGCGTGGTCCTCGTCCGCGGCAAGTTTCACGTCGAGTGCGTGCTTGGCCTTGAATTTCTGGTGTTTCTTGATGCTGTCCGGTGAGATCCCGAGTGCCGCGATGCCGGCTGAACGGAAGTCACCGGCAAGGCGCGTAAAATCCTTGGCCTCGGCGGTGCATCCAGTGGTGTCGTCCTTGGGATAAAAGAACAACACCACGGGTTTGCCTGCATGTCCGGAGAGTCGGAACACGTCGCCGTCGTCGGTTGGAAGCTCGAAATCCTCAACCTTGGCTCCGATTTCGACTGGTTTGCCGATCATGGGGATTGCCTTCCTTCCGTCCATTTTTTGTAACGATTCTGCTGCTAAGGCCTCGGTAGGTACCACTCGATCGTCCGGCGTCCGATAGCTGATCAAGGTGCGTGTGCCAAGGTGGCGACCTGTCAGGATGATCGAGAAGCGTCGTGACGTGGGCCGCAAGCATCTGGCAAGACGCAATAAAGGCGTATTGCTGGAGCGTCTTGGGATCAGACACTACGGGCTGATTCGCAGGGTCGGATCGAGTTCGCGCGTGGTTCGGACTAAACCGGAATAGCACTAGGGGACATCCGGCGATGCTGGGCCGCATCGGCCAAGCGAACGAGGCAACCGACAGGGAAAGCGGTACGGCGGCAGACGCCATGCCGACGATGTCGCGCGCCGCATCGCTCGCCAAGGGCCGCCTCGCCATCGCCAATCGCGTCCCGGGCTGGCTGCCGACCTGGTCGCGGGCACTCGCCCGCATGACGTTGCGGCTCACGGCCGTCGTCGTCCCGATCGCGCTGCTGGCGATGGGGTTGATCTACCTGCGGCTCCACAACGGCCCGATCTCGCTGACCTTCATGGTCGACCCGATCCAGCGCGTCCTCAATGAGGAAATGCCGGGCATTCAGTTTCGCGTCGAGGACGCCATCGTCCAGCTCACGTCCAGTGGCGCGGTCGAGTTCCGACTGACAAGCGTCAGGATCACCGAGGATACCGGCAGCCTCGTCGCGCTTGCATCGCGCGCGTCCGTGCAGCTCAGCCTGTCGGCCATGCGCAAGGGACGCATTGCCCCGTCGCGGATCGATCTGCTGCAGCCGCAGATCGTGCTGTTCGAGGCCGACCGGCCGGCGTATCTGCTCGGCTATGGTCGCGATCTTCAAGGTCGGACGATGACAATGCCGCCGTCGTTGCCGGCCGCATCGCAGCCCTCGAGCGAGACCGAAATCGCGAAGACCGTGACCATCGTGAGCGGTCGCATCGACGCGGCGCGCCGGATCGGCGAACTCGCCGCCCAGATGCGGCAACGGAAGGGCGCGGCATCGTTCCTCGAGACGCTCGGCCTGAAAGACGCATCGCTCGTTATGTCCGACGATGGCCAACAGACAGTGCTGCAGATTCCCAATCTCGAGCTGTCGATGCGCCACACGTCGCGCAGCAGCATCGTGGATGGCGCGGGAACGATTGCGGCGGGCGGCCAGCCGTTCAAGTACCGTTTCCGCACCGAAGACTCCGAGCGTCATGACCGCATGAAAATGACGGTCGACGTCGAGGAGCTGGTGCCGCAGTCGATCGCGCACGCACGGCCCGGCTTCGAACTTCTGGATGGCATCGACCTGCCGGTCGCCGGCCACGGTACGCTCGAACTGTCGCGCCAAGGCGATGTCATTCGTGGCACGTTCGACGTCACGCTTGGTGCAGGCCGCGCTCACCTGCCGTGGCTCGGTAAGGTGCCGCTGGACCTTTCCGGCGGTGAGATCAAGGCGACGTACGCCGGCGATACTCAGCGTCTCGTCATCGACTCCTCGACCCTGCGCTGGCGATCGAGCCACGCGACTTTGAAGGGGCAGATCGAGCCTGCGACCGGCCGCGACGGCGGTGCCGGCTGGCGGTTCGAGATCGACGGTATCGATGGCAAGCTTGCCGCCGATGAACTGGACGCGCGGCCGCTGACACTCGACAAACTGGTCATCCGCGGCGTCGCAATCCCTGCCAGCGGACGAGTTGACGTAACTCAGTTCCTCATGAACGCTGGTCCGGCAAACATCGCCATGGCCGGGTCCATCGACACCACAGGCAATAATCAGCTCGCGCGACTGGAGGGCCGCATTGGCCCGATGCCGCTCGATGCTCTGAAGGCGATGTGGCCGCAAGGTCTGGCCCCGCAGACGCGCCAGTGGGTCGCCGGTCGCATCGTGACGGGGCACCTTACCGGTGGTTCTTTCAACATAACCAGTCGGCGTCCCGCCGCGCGCGGTGCTCTCGATGCAAAGTCGGCGCATGTGGATCGTGAAGTCGGGCTCGATCTCGAGGTCGAGAAGATCGGGATCGAGTATCTCAAGGGGATGCCGCCGCTCGAAGCCGCCAACGCGCGCCTTTCGGTCACAGGGACCACCGCGACCTTTGTCCTTCCTGCGGCCGTGATCAGGGCTGGCCCGGGACAGCAGCTTCAGATCCAGGAGGCGCGGCTGCTCGTCAGTGGCGTCGATCAGGAACGCCCCATTGCGCATATCGATGCTCGGCTCACGGGGCCAGCGGGGGGCGCGATTGATCTAATCGGTCGCCCGCCACTCGGCCTTTTGCGCAATACGGCGCTCGATCCGACGGGCTTCGATGGCAAGATCGATGGCCGCTTCAGCGTCACATTTCCCATCCACGACGCGCTTTCGATGAAGGATGTGCAGATCGTCGAGGCCAAGGCGACCATCGTCGAAGGCGCGGCGCGCAAGGTGATGGGGCGCTACACCGTGTCCGGCGCCTCGATCAAGGCGGAAGCACGCGACAATGTCATCGACGTCTCGGGCGAAGCGCTTCTCGATGGCGTGCTCGCGCGGCTGAGTTGGCGTCATGCACTTCTGGGCGATCCCAAGGACGTGCAAAGCTTGAAGCTGCGCGCCACGCTCGGCAACAGCGAACGCGCTCAGCTCGGCATGAACCTTGGCGAACTCGTCACCGGCGACGTGCAACTCGATCTGACAGTCCGCCCGGGTGACGATGACGGCCCTGCCATCCGCGCCGTCGCCGACCTCACCGCGGCGGAGATCAACCTTTCCGAGGTCGCGTGGGCGAAGCCGCCCGGCCAGCGCGCCGAGTTGCGCTTCGATCTCGGCAAGCGGCGCGATGGCAACATGGTGCTGCAGAATTTCCGGCTCGATAGCGATACCATCGGCATCAACGGCTGGGTGGCGCTGGGCGCCGACAACCGTCCGATCGAATACCTGTTCACCGATTTTTCTCTCAACACCGTAAGCAACCTCAGCGTTCGTGGCACGCTCAGGCCCGATCGGATCTGGGAGATCAAGGCGAACGGGGCCCGCTTCGACGCGCAGGGTGTGTTCCGCGGCTTCCTCAATGTCGGCACGGTCAAGCACGACCACGCACCGTCGCGCTCGGGAGGGATCGATATCGATGCCTCGTTCGATACGGTCTCGGGCGTGCCCGACGTGATCAACACGGCGGCGGCGGATCCGCTGCTACGCAAGGTCCGCCTGCGCATGAGCCGTCGTGGCGACGACCTGCAGGATCTGCAGTTCAGCGGCCGACACGACAACGGCCTCGTGCTCAAGGCATCGATGAAGGCGACAGCCGGCGCGCCGCGCACCCTGGTAGTCGAGGCAGAGGACGCCGGTGAAGCGCTCAAGCTGATCGGCATCTACCGGCATATGGCGGGCGGCGACGGGCGGCTCGAGATCAACCTCGACGGCGCCGGTGCAGCGGAGCGGCGCGGCGTGATGAATGTCCGCCGGTTCCGCGTCTTGAGCGACCCGATCGTCAGCGATGTCGTCTATGCCTATGACGAGGGTCAGCCGGCGATTCAGAAAGGTACCCGCGGCGCCCCCCAGCGGACGGTTCGCGAGCAGATCGATTTCGACCGCTTGCGCACGGCGTTCGCGACCGGCAGCGGGCAACTCGTGATCGAGGACATGGAAGTTACCGGCCCGGTGCTCAGCGCGACGTTGCGCGGCACGCTCGACTACCGTCGGCGGCTGGTCAATCTCGGCGGCACCTACACACCGCTTTCCGGTCTCAATCGCGTGCTGTCGGGCGTTCCTCTATTCGGCGAAGTGCTGACCGGGCCGCGCCGCGAGGGTGTCGTCGCGATGACATTCGCGATCCAGGGCCCGATGTCCAATCCGCAGGTCATTCCCAATCCGCTGTCGCTGATGACGCCGGGGTTCCTGCGCGAGATCTTCCAGATGGCGCCGAACAATCCGACCGTGACACCGGATCGCGCCGCGCCGATCATACGTCGACCGCCGCAGACAATCGCAAGTCCGCCGGCGAGCGGCCCGTCGGAGCCGAAAGCCGAAGGCGCGAAACCGCCAGTCAAAGGGCGCGCGCGGCCTAAGGCTGTCACGCCGGAAGTGTCGGACGGATGGGCCGCAACCACCGACCCCCGCGCCAAGCCCTCCGAGCGGAATTGAT